>JAFVVB010000041.1 GCA_017502425.1 Ruminococcus sp.
AGACAGGGACTCTTTACAGCTTGTCAGCGATAAAGTATCGGTGCGTTTAGCTAAGAACTTAAACGGCACTATGATGTATACTCCACAGATAGTTAAGGAAGAGTACGGAGTAACACCTTCTGAGTTGATAGAGATTAAAGCTATTCAGGGTGATTCTTCCGACAACATTCCGGGTGTTGCGGGTATAGGACCTAAAGGTGCTACCGAGCTTATTCAGAAATATAAGACAGTTAAGTATATTTACGAGAATATCGATGAGCTTGATATCAAAGAAAATATGCGTAAAAAACTCATCGCAAGTAAAGATAACGCACTGATTAGCCGTATGCTCGGCGAGATTTGCTTAACTGCTCCGATTGATACCGATCTTGACTCGTATATGGTAACTCAGGGTGATAAAAGCAAAGCAAAAGCTATGATGGCTAAACTTGAGCTGTTTTCACTTATCGCTAAACTCGGACTCGAAGAAGTAGAGGAAGGTGTACTTACTGTTGAGCGTGAAAGCGAAGACGTTGAGGTTATCTCTAATGATAAAATTTCCGAAAAAGAAATAAAAGAGTATATAAAGAATAATGAGACACTGTGTTTTTACGTTTATTTTGATAGTGATGATGTGCTCTCAAGACAGGTGGTTAAAACAGCGTATGCACTTGATAAAAAGCTTGTTTTATCGGAAGATACTAAGCTATTAACAACTATTCTTGAAAATAAAGAAATCAGAAAAGCTGTATTTTCTTCAAAAGAATTATTTTCTTTTGCGGATAAATCAGGATTTGAGATAGAAAATCTTAGCTTTGATGTAACGCTTTCGGCATATCTTCTTAATCCTAACGCGTCTTCATATGACCTTGAGAATTTATGTGCTCAGTATGAGGTAATGCTTCCTGATGTAGAAGAAGAATACAAGGATTACGCGTGCGTTTATGCTATGAAAGAGCTCATAAAAGTGCTTGATAGTAAAATCGACGAAGCTTCTCAGAAATCACTTTTGAATGATATAGAAATACCGCTTGCTAACGTACTTGCTAAGATGGAAAACATCGGCGTGATGGTCGATGTTGACGGTATCAGAAAATATGGTGATGATATTAAGGCGCAGGTTGACAATCTCGAAAAAGAGATTTACGACCAGATAGGCTATGAGTTCAATATAAATTCACCTAAACAGCTTGCTAAGGCACTTTTCGAGGACTTAGGACTTCCTGCTAAGAAAAAGACTAAGAGTGGTTATTCTACTAACGCTGATGTACTCGAGAGCCTTGTGAATTATCATCCTGTTATTTCGATGATTTTAAGATATCGCACACTTGCTAAACTAAAATCCACTTACTGCGATTCTCTTATTAAGGTAGTACGTGACGATATGAGAATTCATTCGTCTTTTAACCAGACGGAAACACGTACAGGAAGAATCAGCTCAACTGAGCCGAATTTACAGAATATTCCGGTACGTACTGAACTTGGTAGAGAGCTTCGACGTTTCTTTATTGCGAAAGAAGACCACGTACTGATTGACGCGGACTATTCTCAGATTGAGCTCAGGGTTCTTGCACACATCTCGGGTGACGATAATATGTGCAAAGCCTTTATCGATAACGAGGATATCCACACCATTACTGCGTCACAGGTTTTTGATATGCCTGTTTCTATGGTCACACCGATTATGCGTAGTAGAGCAAAAGCGGTAAACTTCGGTATCGTTTACGGTATCGGTGCGTTTTCTCTTGCTAAAGATATTGGTGTTACTAATAAAGAAGCATCTAACTATATAAAATCCTATCTTGGTCACTACGCTAAGATAGACTCATATATGAAGGATATTATTGAACGTGCTAAAAACGACGGCTACGTAGAGACTATATTCTCTCGCAGAAGGTATCTGCCTGAGCTTTCAGCGTCTAATCACATTACCAGAGCGTTCGGTGAACGTGTGGCACGAAATGCTCCTATTCAGGGCACAGCCGCTGATATTATCAAAATCGCGATGGTAAGAGTCGATAAACGATTAAAAGAAGAAGGGCTTTCAGCACGACTTATACTTCAGGTGCACGATGAACTTATTGTTGAGGCGCCTGCGTATGAAGCGATGAGAGTCGCTATGCTTTTGCAAGAAGAGATGGAAAACGCAGTCAAACTCAACGTTCCGCTCGTAGCAGAAGCTAAAGTAGGAAAAACATGGTTTGAAGCAAAGGATTAAACACTATGAAAAATGTACTTTTTATTTGCACAGGAAATACATGCCGCAGCCCGATGGCACAGGCTTTATTCAATAAGATTTGTGAGGAAAAGGGTCTTGATATGCACGCTTCTTCCGCAGGAGTGGCTACGGTTGACGGACTTACTGCTGCTAAGCATGCTATCGATACTATGGCTATGCAGGGTATCGATTTAAGCACTCATAAATCAAGATTTCTGCCTAACGTGAAGCTTTCTAACTACGACTTATTCGTTACTATGAATTATGACCAGTCAACACTCGTGGAAAGCTTAGGTGTTCCACGAGACCGCATTGTAGTACTTAGTAAAACTCCTGCTGATAAATATGATATCGAAGTAGGTATTGCTGATCCGTTCGGTTCAGATATGGCAGCATACAGAAAATGCGCCGAAGACTTAAGAGTTGCTATCAATGAGCTCATAGAAACACTATGAAAATAGTTAGTATGACTAAGGAACACTTAGAGGGTGTTCTGGTGGTTGAAAACAACAGCTTTACTAATCCGTGGAGCGAAGAGAGTTTTTTATCTGAGCTAGAAAAGGAAACTTCTATTAACCTAGTAGCACTCAAAGACGAAAAAGTGGTAGGTTATGCTGTGCTTAGTACAGTACTCGATGAAGGAGACCTTCTCGATATAGCTGTTGATGAAAACTTCAGAAGACAAAAAATAGCGTCAGCACTTTTTGAAAAGATATTTGAAACAGCTTTGGAAAGAAAGCTTTCTTTTATTACACTTGAAGTAAGAGAAAGCAGTGTTCCTGCTATAAAACTATATCAGTCACGCGGTTTTGAAACAGTAGGTATCAGAAAAAATTACTACCATAAACCTACTGAAAATGCAGTGCTGATGACCAAATATTTCTGACCTTTAAAGGGGATAAGTATGAGAATTTTATCGATAGAAAGCAGCTGTGATGAAACTGCTGCTGCTGTGGTGGATGATGGCAGAGACGTTGTATCTTCTGTCATAGCATCACAGGTTGAAGAACATAAATTATACGGCGGAGTTGTGCCTGAGATTGCGTCCAGAAGACACGCGGAATCCATCGTCGGTGTTGTAAACGAAGCGTTAAACAAGGCGTCATCTACACTCGATGATATCGATGCGATAGCGGTTACTCACGCTCCGGGACTTATAGGTGCGTTGCTGGTTGGTGTTAATTTTGCGAAAGGACTTTCTCTTGCTACTAAAAAACCGCTGATACCGGTTCACCATTTACGCTCACATATTGCCGCTAATTATATTTCACATAAAGAATTAAAACCACCGTTTTTATGTTTGGTGGTCTCTGGTGGTCACAGCCACATCGTGATGGTTGAAAGCTATACTAAAATGAGTATTATTGGTCGCACCAGAGACGATGCCGCAGGAGAGGCTTTTGATAAAGCGGCACGTACTATGGGTATACCATATCCAGGCGGAATAATGCTCGATAAAATAGCTGACGAAGGTGACGAAAATGCCTTTAAGCTACCTAGACCTAAAGTTGATGACGCTATATATGATTTTTCTTTCTCAGGTCTCAAGACCGCAGTTATCAATATCATCCATAATCTTGAGCAAAAAGGCGAAGAAGTCCCTAAAGCTGACGTGTGCGCTAGTTTCAGAAAAGCTGTCGTTACGTGCCTTAGCGAGAATTTCATTGCTGCTGCTAAAGACTTAGGAGTGAGCACTTTAGTCACAGCAGGTGGAGTGTCGGCTAACTCACTTTTACGAAAAGAGCTCAAGGAAAAATGCGAGGAAAACGGATTTAAGCTTTATATGCCTGACCTTAGCTTGTGTGGTGATAATGCCGCTATGGTGGGCTCACAGGCGTACTATGAGTATCTTTCTGGTAACATAGCACCGCTTGACCTCAATGCGATTGCGACATTACCGATAGACTATCGAGAATAACTTTTGAATATATTGCAATAGTAAATGAAAGGGGTGACTGAATGAGAAAAGTGTTTCAAAGAGGACTTAGCATTGTGATGTGTATAGTTTTGGGTCTTATTTCGTGTTCGTGTGAGATTTACGATACGCTGTCTACGATTATGGAACCTAAAAAGGGCATAGTCGAAGATGTGTCGCTTGGATACACTTTGATTGACAGCACCGCTTTTACTTACTCACCTCACTATAAACCGTACGTGAGCAGAGATTCGTATAATCGTCTTGAAAACGATAGTATGCGTAAGCTTTACGATATGCTGTACACTAACGTTTATCATGTGTATCCTAAATCGTTTTCGGACAGCGAGTACAAAACAAAGCAGGTTATTTTAGAAGAAGCTTTGCTTTCGCAGGCTCAGATAAGACTCACGATAAAAGCGCTGACAGATGATAATCCTCATATTTTCTGGGTTTCCACTACTTTCGGGTATCTGGTTAATCAGGAGGAAAACTACACTGCCGTACAGCTTTACTCCCGCATGTCACCAAAGAAGCTTACTGAAAGCATAAATGCTCTTAAAGAAAAAGTTAACGGATTTTTCGCTTTGCTCAAAGCGGATATGACTGCTTATCAGTTAGAGCTTTATATCCACGATTATATTCTCAAAACATGCGAGTACGATGAAAATACACTCGATGTGTACACAAGTATGGATATGACTAAAACCAATTCGTTTGACCCCTACGGTGTTTTAGTTAACGGACTTGCGGTGTGCGAGGGATACGCACGAACATTCCAGATGTTGTGTAACGGTGTAGGAATACGTTGTATTAACGTAATAGGAGAGAGTCATTCCGAGCTTCATATGTGGAATGCGGTACAGCTTGACGGAGATTGGTACTATGTTGATACCACGTGGGATGATAATAACGAAAAATCGTTTATGTACGACTATTTCAACATTAACGAAAAACAGCTTACTGTTGACCACGAGTTTTCACCACTTAATACCGAACTTACTGACGAAGAAATATGCGGTGATGATAAAATCAACGCACTAACATCTAATTTTTACATTCCAAAGTGTACCGAGACGGCTTTCAACTACTATGTCAGAGAGAGCGTTCATCTTGAAAGCTACGACAGCGATGATGTTACTAATAGTCTGATGAAAGCGGCGTCTGAAAAAGCTGATTGTTTCCATATATACATCGATCCGAAAGAATTCACTTTTGACTATGCGGTAGACCAGATGTTTTTTTCTTATCCTCAGTACTTCTTTCAGTACGTTGATTCAGTCAATAATAGTCTTACCGACTACTCGATAGATGTGACTAACCTGTCTTTGTATCAAAAAGAAGCGCTATCGTCAGTCACGGTAGTTCTAAATTATATATAGTTAATTACTCAGGAGATAAAATGATTATTATTTCAGTAGATTTAGGCAAAGCCAGAACAGGACTTGCTATCAGCGATAAAACAGGTTTTCTGGCATCACCGCTTTATACGATAGACGAGAAAAGTCCGAGTAGGATTCTTAAGAAAGTTGCGAAAGCGGTTAATGATAATAACGCACAGCTAATAGTGGTAGGACTTCCTAAGAATATGGACGGAAGCGAAGGAGAAAGTGCTCAAAGATGCAGAGAGTTTGCGGATAGTTTAAGTGAACTTACCGGAGTAAAAACCGTTATGCAGGATGAGCGTGGCACCACTATCACAGCTCACGGATATTTATCAGCACGTGATGTAAAAGGTAAAAAACGCAAGGCTCAGGTAGACACCGTAGCCGCCGCGATAATTCTTCAGGATTATCTTGATTCAAATAGATAAGGAGGGTGTATTATGACACATGAATTAATAGAAAAGATTAATGAGTTATCAAGAAAAAAGCGTGAGCAAGGACTCAATGATGAGGAGCAGAAACTCCAGAAAGAACTTTATAAAGAGTATTTGGCACAGTTTCGCAGTAATTTTAAAAAGCAGCTCAATAACGTTGACGTAGAGCTTCCGGGAGGAAAGGTAGTACCACTTACTGAACTTCCTAAAAAGAATAAGTAAATATTCTATGTAAAGAAAAACCACCTGATTTTGCGTTGCAAAGTGTCAGGTGGTTTATTTTTATATTTAGCTTAATTGATTTTATTCACCGGATTTGATTTTCGTGATAAACATTCGCATAAAGCGATGAATATGAAGAAAAACGGAGTGGTGATTGGTTGGTAGATGTTTACTATCGACTGAGCAGCGTAGGTAATTACAGGCATAACAAATACAAGAGAGAGGATGTTTTCTTTAGAAGTTTTGAGTGCTCTGTAAATAGTTGTGACAATAATTCCAAGATACGCTGAAAGCCCTAATATACCCTGAGTAACGAGATAGTTGAGATACTCGCTGTGGATACAGTCGGTTGAGCTGTTATTAAATCTATCGGAAAGTTCAGCAAAATGTGGTTCGAATACGTGGTAGAATGTGTCGCATCCACTACCGAAAAGAATGTGAACAGCATCAAAGTTTAAAAAGTCTTTGACACCATTTATCCACATAAATCCTCGGTGAGTACCCCATCTGTCATCGAATCTGAAGTACTGAGAAAGTGAACCAATGTCAGTAGTGGTGTCAATAAATGTGTATTTATAGAACATATATCCGCACACAATAAGCACTAAAGAACCGAGTATAAGTACTATGGCGGTGAGAATGTTCTTTGGCCATATGCTTTCTAAATCCTTTTTATCTTTTGCCTTGTACATAAGCAAGGAAATAACGGCACAGATGATGATAATAAGGAATACTTCGTTACCATACACGAGCTTCTTGCCGATAGCCTCGAAACCTTTGGATTTATCATTTAAGAAGAATGAGAATACTCTGAGTACTTTACCTGAGAAGAACATGATAGCAAGTGCAAGCATAAATTTTCTGAACAGTCTTGCACTTTTGACGCATATAAGCATCATAAAAAACAGCATAGCGAAAAATCCGATGTATCCGCTGTTTGAGCCTGCCGATAAAAGTCCGCAGTACGCAAAGCATAGAGCCACGGCACTTAATATCATCATATTACGGCTTTTATATGTTATGAACATCATCAGACAAACCGGAAGGAAAATACACATATAGCTTGCGATAGTGTTTTTGTTTCCTATGGTGGTACCAAAATCGTTTACTATGTTATCGGAATATCCGGTCATAATACCCAGCGGGTCTATGTAGAAAAAGTGTAAAATCGCAAGTCCCGAGATGATACATCCAGCTACTAAAAAGAACGCTAAAACATATTCTTTATAGTAGTAAAATCTTGATACGATGAAGTACATCGCAGTGTAAAGTGCAAGCAGTACAAGTCCGTTATCTCTGCCCGCACCACCGGTGAGAGAATCGAGCTTATATTCAGAAACCAAAGTGGTTATTACAGCAAATAAGAAGAAAAGGAAAAATGCGTAGTCAGTAACCGAAAATGAGAATATCGGTTTATGTTCAACTACTCTGTGTTCAATCGGAGCGTTTTTATCAAGAACATACGACAGCGAGATAATGCCTACTGATACAATCAGTAAAGATGTCAGAACAATAAAAAGGATAAATTTATCAGTTCTTGCGTGAACATACTGGTTAGATAAAAAAAGCTCAAACACAGTGAACATCAACAGTAGGTAGTAGCTGACTATCGAGTTTCTCATATTGTAGTTTGATTTGCTTTCAATTTTCATTTGTTTTTCATTCATATTATCAGAACCTTAATGATTAATAAAACACTATAAGTGTCAGTCTTTTAGTTTGAAATCAATATAAACAGGGTTGTGGTCGGAATACTCAAATTTCATATCGATAACATCGGATTTGATAACTTCTATGTTATCGGAAACTATGAAACCGTCTAAAGTGACGTTGAACTGACCCTGCTCTTTATATGGTTCTCCCGTGTCACGGCATGAAGCAACCGGATTGTTCTCATCAAAAGGAGCAACGAGACTCAAAGAGGTATCTTTGAGCATATCAAGCGGAAACGCTTGAGCCCATGTGTAATCTTCGCCTGAAACACCGAAAATGCTACCGCTATCAGTAAGCAGGTCTTTATTGAAATCGCCACCGCACAGTACGTAGTTGCCTTTTTCACACTCTTTTTTCATATCATCGCACAGCATCTGTAACTGCTGTGTCGCGATGGTACCATCGGAAGTGTACGCAGAAAGGTGTACGGTGTAAAGCACGAGTTCTTTATTGTTTTCAGTATCAAGTCGGCTTACAGAATAGCAACGGTCGAGATCGACGATTTTCATCACGGAGTCTTCTACCATCAGCGAACGGCGTATGCTGTTTTTTATATCATACTTACTGATAGTGAGTAAGCCTGACAGGGATTTTCCGTGAGGTTTAAGTATAGGGTAGAAAAGATACGCGCTGTCAAAATTAGTCGCAAACACGCTGTCGCAAGCATTAAAGCTGTTTTCAAAAAACTCACGCTGGTTTACGTGGTGACTGCGGTCAGAGTTTTCGTCAACTTCTTCTAAAAGCATGAAGTCAGCGCATTCTTCTTTGAGCAGCGTATCGATACCGTTTAAACATTCGTTTACGCTATCTTCGCTTTTCGCTCTGCTTTCAGTACCTCCGTCCATGAAGAAACTGAAGTCTTGTGTGTAGGCACAGAATCCGATGTTGTACGAAATAGCTTTAAGCTCTTTTGATACCTTAACTTTATTAGCCGTGTTATCGTTTACCGATAGCTCAAGGTTATCTTCGATTCTTTCGTAATCGATGAAAACGTATGAAGCGTAACCTATAACAACAACTAAAATGACAAGTACTACACACAGCAGAGATAATAATATTTTTCTAAAGATATTACCTTTATTTTTAGTAGTCATAATAACCTCTGTGAAAACTTATCAGAACAGTCCTCTGATGGAGTTAGCAAGCTCGCACAGAGTTTCGTATGTCATATCTTCACCCAGTTTAATTTCGCCATTAAATTCAGAAGGTGAAATTGAACCGCCACCAACGGTGTTGCCGTTGATACATAAATCCAGTGTTGAAGAAGGGTCAGCTGTTTTTACTATATCAGTAGCTTCCTGCGATGTTTTGATAAGGATGTAGCTGTCGTCATCGTTAGTGCCAACCAGCGCGAATGTTTCAAAATCGCTTCCTGATAAAACAATGTTACCCTGAGCATCAACTAAGGTCATATCGCAGTCGATTTCTGCCCACTCAGGTTCAGCCTCGTTTACGCTTTCACTAGCCGGAATAGTATGTGTAGTGCTACTTTTATCATCATTATTCACTTCTTCTTTAGCACATGAAGCGAACATCACGCACATCATAATAGCTAAAATAATTAAAGTAAGTTTTTTCATATAATCACCTTTATTTATGTTGATATATTTCTACGTCTGAGGATTTTCTGACCAGAGTATAGTCATCTCCCATAACTTGCTTCATTTCCTCTACATACTCAGGATGTTTATGGTATAAAACAAAGTAATCGGTTTGCTCGACTTCTTTGTAGTAATCAGGAACGGAATAAATCTCTTTGACATAATACAGATGAGGCATAATGCTGTTGTCTGCTGTGACGCTTTTATCTTTTGGGATAGAGCGAAGTATGTTTTCGATAGCTTCGGTTTTATCACCGTAGTTTCTCTCAAGTGTTAAGTTACCGGAGACTTTATTGGATAAAATCATTGATGTAGCAGTGAAACACAAAATGATAGACATTAATAGCGCTACTCGTCTTATATTACCGCTAAGGTTTTTGATACCCAGTATCGCTAAGAAGATGAGCATAGCAGCCACACCGTATGTGTACTGGTAGTCAACGTTGTACTGATATGGCCACGACTGCATTAAGTTTATCGGAATAATCGGTAAAATTAGAATGAGTGCGGAAATCTTCTTGTGCATAAACGGAGTGAACATAAGTGGCAGGAACATCCATACGATGAACGGGAATTTTTCAGGGGTGAACATCATTTTTATCAGATATCCCATATCGAAGAAGATGCTCTTGAATACTGAGAAAAATCCTTCCTCATCGTTTATAAAGTAGTCACCGAGTCGTCCTATCATAATGCCTTCAGTTCCTAAAGAAGCAATGATTTTCTGAGCTGCTATGAAGTAAACAACCGCCATAGCGAGCATAATACCGCCTAAAAGTTTTTTATTCTTATTAATAATAGTGTAAATCGCGATTACTATGAGATATATAGCGGCATCTTCTTTGACACTAAGAAGTAGCACCGATGTAATAAAGGTAGCGTAGGTTTTATCACTAAGTAGAAAGTAAAACAGGAAAAGAATGATGGTAGTGAGGAATTTATTCTCGTGGAAATCGTAGAAACATCCGTTGAATAAACATGGGTAGAATACGTAGATGAATTCAAAAGCCATGGTGACTTTTCCCGATAAACCGAGTTTTTTACAGATAAGATATACAGGGAAAACACCTAATGCTACGAAAATAGATTGTGAACAGATGAGATAAATAGGTGAACGGAATATCATATAACCCGGTAAAAGTAAATAGAAGAAAGGCGATAGATGAACTCCGAAATGACTCATCTCAACCGAGCGTTCAACCGTGGTAAGTGGAGCACCGGTAGTAGCCATGCCCTCAAACATCTGGGCAAAAATGCCGAAATCGAATGTCGTGTTAGAGAAATTCTGATATTTGAGTGATGTTATGTAGGAAAAGTAAATTGAAGTCACTAAAAACAGTGCGCATGCAAAAAGAAAACAGGTTTTATATCCAATATATATTCTGGATAAATTGAGCTTATCGTCTTTAACGCACCATAATACTACCACTAAATCAACTACACTAAGACCTATGAGAAAGTAAACGTCAGGATTTCCGCCCTTAGACGCAAATTGAAAATTCAGAATAGTAGTCAGCAGTATCGTGATTCTCGGAATCAGCGATGGCATACGATACATGTATGTCAGAAAGCATAAGAAAATGCCGAAAACAATAGCGACACCGAAGAATAGTGCAAAGTTTATGGAGTTGTAATACGAGTCGAGCTCGTAAAATACCGGATTTTTATACATCTGGAAGATATAGCTTAGCATAAATGATGAGAAAAATGCGGCTATTATCCTCTCTAACGTCAGATGATGCTGCGATAATTTTTCGATTATATCATTCAATGATATCTTTGTGTTTTCATTCATTTTACTTCTCCTTATGAATTACAAAAGTATATACATATTTATAATATCACAAAGCGAATGTGTACACAAGTATAATTGACTCTAATATATTCTTTTCTTTTTGAAATATATGTGATAAAATAGCAAAAGGAGTGTGATAAAATGATTAGAAGAATCACTGAAAATGACAGAGAACTTTACTATAAATACGCGGATTTGTTCTATACTTCAGATGCGGTTAATGCACCTGTACCGAAAGAAAACTATAAAATAACCTTTGATGAGTTTATGAGAAGCGACGAGTACGTGTGGTGCTACATTTTTGAAATTGACTCTAAACCATGCGGTTTTGCTATGCTCAGCCGTACTTTTTCTCAGGAAGCAGGCGGAGTTTCCGTGACGGTAGAGGAAATCTACGTTGAAGAAGAATACAGAAACCGAGGTTTAGGTACACAGTTTTTTGAATATATGAAGGAAAACATTCCTGCCGCAAGATACAGAATAGAAGTGGAATCCGATAACGAGAAAGCGATGGCGCTTTATAAACGTATGGGATTTAAGGTTTTACCGTATATTCAGATGGTTATCGAAAAGCACAACAACGAATGTATGAGTAAAGGTGAGTAAAATGAAAAAGATTTTTTCTGTCTTTTTTGCTTTACTTACTGTACTTTTATCTTTGTGTGGATGCGCTGATGCTGAAAAATCTACTGATGAGATGTTTGCACTCGATACAATAATTACATTTTGTATTTATAGCAGTGACGAAAATATATCAACTGATACTATCTCAAAATGCAAAGACGAAATCATAAGGCTTGAGAATATGTTAAGCGCTACTAAAAAAGGCTCGGATGTGTATAATATCAACCACTCTGACGCAAAAAAAGTGAGTGTCAGCGATGAAACGATTCGTCTTTTACAAAAAGCACGAAAGCTATCAGAAAGCTGTGATGGTGCTTTTGATGTTTCTGTGTATGAGCTCGTTAAACTCTGGGGATTTGACACTAAAGAGTATAAAGTGCCTACTAGTGACGAAGTAGAAAAAACTCTACGATATGTGGGATATTCTGATGTCACGATTGATAAAAACGATGTTTTGCTTAAAAAGGGAATGAGCATCGATTTAGGTGCTATTGCTAAAGGATATATTGGTGAGCGTTTGTATGATATTATGAAAAACTCTGAAATTGATGCTGGAATCATCAATCTGGGTGGAATGGTCGTTACTTACAGTAGTGAAAATTCTTCTAAAGAATTTAGCGTAGGCGTTGAGTACCCTGACACCGGTGATGTTTTTGCTAAACTTAATGTCAGTAAACCTTTTACCGTAACATCGGGAGGGTATCAGAGATATTTTGAAAAAGACTCAAAACGCTATCATCATATACTGGACCCAAAAACAGGAAAACCTAGTGAAAGTGATATTTCATCAGTTACTGTGATTAGTGATGACGGTGTTGCTAACGATGCATTATCAACCGCCTTTTATGTTATGGGAGTAGATGAAACACTTGAGTATCTGAAAAATCATAATGCCGATGTTGAAGACGGTTATAGTGTGATTATACTTTCATCTGATAAAAGTCAGGTTTTTGTGTCAGAAAAGCTCAAAGCTGACGGATTTGAGCTTCTAGATGGTTATGAAAAAGAAATAAACATAAATTATGTGTAGAATGAGTTGTTTTTGGTTGACCTTATAAACAGCTTTTGGTATATTTATTTTAATAAAAAAATGAGAGGTGTTTGGAATGAGCAGAGAAAAGCTGAGCTCAAGACTTGGTTTTATTCTTATTTCTGCGGGCTGTGCAATCGGTCTTGGTAACGTTTATCGTTTTCCTATTATCACCGGTAGCTACGGCGGCGCGGCATTCGTAATGATTTACATTTTATTCCTTATTATGCTCGGTCTGCCGATTATGGTAGCAGAGCTTGCGGTAGGACGAGCTAGTCAACGTAGTATAGCTACTTCGTTTGATGTACTTGAGAAACCTAACCAGAAGTGGCATCTGATGAAATACGCAGGTGTAGCAGGTAACTATCTTCTTATGATGTTTTACTGTACCATTTCTTGCTGGATGGTTATTTATTTTTGTAAGTATTTAAACGGTTCTATCGTAGGTGTTACCGAAGCTGAAAAACTCGGAGAGGTTTTTGGAGCAACTGTATCGAATACATCACTGAATCTTATTATGACATTCGTAGTAATCGTTGTGTGTTTTGGTATCTGTGCTTTAGGACTTCAAAAAGGTGTTGAGCGTGTTACTAAAGTAATGATGGTTGCACTTTTAGCGCTTTTAGTAGGACTTGCTGTTTACTCATGCACACTTTCTAACGCAGCTGAAGGTCTTAAATTCTATTTAGTACCTTCTTTTGATAAAATGAAAGAAGCAGGTATAGGTAAGGTTATTTCTGCGGCTATGGGTCAGGCGTTCTTCACTTTATCTATCGGTATCGGTTCAGTAGCGATTTTCGGTAGCTATATCGGAAAAGACCGCAGACTTTTAGGTGAGGCTGCGACTATCGTATCACTTGATACTTTCGTTGCATTGATGTCAGGACTCATAGTATTCCCTGCGTGCTTTACCTATAATAACGGTGTTACAGCAGATGCTGACACAGTAGGTGCAAGCTTCCTGTTTACTACACTTTCATCGATTTTCAACCAGATGCCTGGCGGCAGAATCGTCGGAACACTTTTCTTCCTGTTTATGATTTTTGCGGCTTTTTCAACAGTAATTGCTGTTTTCGAGAACATCGTTTCTTTCTGGTTAGAGCTCACTAAAAAGAAGAGATGGAGCGTTTGCCTTATTAATATCGCTTTGATGATGGTGCTGTGCTTACCATGCGTGCTTTCACTTAACGTATGGTCAGAAATTAAGGTGTTCGGACTAGGATTTATGGATTTAGAAGACGCTATCGTTTCTAAATGGCTACTTCCTATCGGTAGTCTTGTGTATGTTCTTTTCTGTACTTCCCGCTATGGTTGGGGCTCTAAAAACTTCTTTGAAGAAGTTAACGCAGGTAAAGGTCCTAAACTTCCTAAGTGGGTTGTACCATATATGAAATACGTTTTACCAGTAATTATCGTAGCTATTTTTATAGTTTCTGTTATATAAGAAAAAAGACCTTCTTAACAGGAAGGTCTTTTTTTGTTAAAAATTTGTTTAATATTTCTTCAAGAAACTATCAATATGTGGAAATATAATGATATCATACATTCAGCATAGTTGTTGTATATTTTGAAATAATGATATATAATTAACTGTATCTAAGGAGGAATGATTATGTCTGATAGATTTGATGATTTATTTAAAAAGGAGAATCAGGATAATAGTCCTATAAATACTGAGGATCTCGAGTTCAGTAATCCTTATATTAATACTGAGCAAAGTGCGAATGATGCTGATGATTATTCAGCAAAAGAGGTGCATAAACAGCCAAAAGCCCCTGATATTAACACTGAGTATAATAATGCACAGTGGGGAGGGGCTGATGCGTATCAGCTACCGTATGAACAGCAGTATGCTCAACCGTATAACGGTGGTTTTGATAATAACTATTATAATCAGAACGAAGAGCCTATAAAAAAAGCTGAGAAAAAAGAAAAGAAACCGCTAACCAGAGGTTTCGTTGCAGCTATGCTTATTGTATGCATTCTGGTTTCATCAGTAGTCGGATTTGCGTCTGCTATGTTTTTCACTAAATACGAAGCAGGAAAGCTTGATATTTCCGACAACGGAGCATTAGTGGTTAATAAAGCAGAAATCGACGAGAAAACTGCCGAGAAACTCGCTGATAAATCTACTTCTCAGATAACTGAAGAAGTAGCTGATACCGTAGTTGAGATTACTACCGAGAGTGTTGCTACCGGAGGATTTTTCGGTCAGTACGTATCACAAGGTGCTGGTTCAGGCGTTATTATTTCAACTGACGGCTACATCGTTACTAATAATCACGTAATAGAGGGTGCTTCTTCTATCGTAGTCAGATTAAGAGATGGTAGTACTTATGACGCTAAGCTTATCGGTAGAGACAGCGTTATTGACGTAGCACTTATTAAAATAGAAGCTGATAACCTGAAAGCTGCTACATTCGGCGATTCCGATAAACTCAAAGTCGGCGATAAAGCCGTAGCTATCGGTAACCCTTTGGGTCAGCTCGGTGGTACTGTTACTGACGGCATCATCTCAGCACTTGACAGAGATTTAGTAGTTGGAAAAGAAACTATGTCACTTTTACAGACTGATACCGCTATCAACCCTGGTAACTCAGGAGGTGGACTTTTTGATGGTCAGGGTCAGCTCGTTGGTGTAGTAGTAGCTAAGTCGTCAGGAGAAGAAGTTGAGGGTTTAGGCTTTGCTATACCTATCAACGATGTTTTAGATGTTCTTGATGATTTGAAAAAATTCGGCTATGTCAGAGGCAGAGTAACCACAGGTATGGATCTCGTAGATATGCAAAGTCCGTTTTACTCAAGTTTTTTATTCGGTACTTCTGAAGCAGGATGCTATGTAAACAGCGTTGACCCTGAGTCAAATGCTTATGCAGTAGGAGTCAGAGAAAATGACCGCATAATTTCTGTTAATTCAGCAGAAGTTAATTCTGTTGCTGAAGTTGAAGAAGCGCTGAAAGATGCTAAAGTCGGCGATGTGGTTGAGTTTGGAATCGAAAGAAACGGTATGACAGATGTAGCAAGTATTACTTTAGAAGAAGATATCCCTGATGATACTTCGAATGCTGGCAGTGCATCTGAGGAGTATAATCCATTTTCATAATTAAATGAAGGTAAAAGAAAAGGGCAGTTTCGAAACTGCCCTTTTTTATGTTTTTATTCTTCTGTGCTCAGTGCTTTTAAAATCATATTAGCACACATATAGACGTTACCGCCACCCATAGTGAGTACCAAGTCTCCCTCTTTAGCGTTTTCGCAGATATAAGACACGATATCTTCAAATGTGTCTATACACTTAGAACCTTCTACTTTAGCACCTAAGTCGGTGTTATAAATATCGTAGGTGTTAGTCTCTCTGACAGGAAGTATTTCCGATATAATCGCTTTATCAGGTATTGAAAGAGCTTTCGCAAAATCATCTAAAAGCATCGCTGTACGAGAGAATGTATGAGGTTGGAATACAGCCCATACGGTGTTAAATCCCATATTCATAGCGGCATTTAGTGTAGTAGTAAGCTCAGTAGGATGATGAGCAAAATCGTCAGCTACTGTGATACCTTGAGGTTTTCCTAAAATTTCAAATCGACGGTGGACGCCGGTGAATTTATGGAGATTTTCAGAAATTTCATTAGGAGTAGCACCTAAGTATGCCGCAGTTGCAGCTGCCGCTAAAGCGTTGTATGTGTTGTGAGTGCCAGGAACTACGAGTTCGATTTCGCAGAGCTTTTCGCCATCGTGCATAAAATCAAATGTAGAGTAAGCTCCGTTTACTTTAAGATTCTCAGCATAGTAGTCGTTAGTGTTCTTAAAGCCGAAAGTAACCTTAGGAAGATCAACGTCTTTTACAGCATCAATAGTGTTTTCGTCGTCACCGTTGATAACTAAAGCACCCGTGGTCTGTTTAGCGAATTTATTGAAAGAACGTTTGATGTGATCTAAATCCTTGAAGTAATCAAGGTGGTCAGCATCTACGTTTAGGATAACCGAAATATATGGAGTAAGCTCTAAGAAAGTGTCAACATACTCGCACGCTTCACATACGATGATGTCGCTTTGACCAACGTATGAGTTACCACCGATGAAAGGAAGCTTTCCGCCGATGATAGCAGATGGATCAAAACCGCTTCCGATAAGAAGCTGGGATAACATAGCGGTAGTTGAAGTTTTACCGTGGGTACCTGCTATTGCTATCGAGCGATTATAGCGACGCGTTACTATACCGAGCATGATAGAACGCTCCAAACACGGTATACCTTTGCTCTTAGCTTCAACGAGCTCTGGGTTATCTTCTTTTACAGCAGCGGTGTACACAACTAATTCCTGATCAGTGATGTTAGAAGCGTTGTGTCCCATAAATACAGGAATACCATAGCCTTTGACACGCTCTAAAGTATCGCTTTCGTTACAGTCAGAACCCGAAAGTTCAAAACCCTCGCTGTGTAAAATCTCAGCCAGCGGACACATACCCGAGCCACCGATGCCGATGAAGTGTATTTTTTTAATATTATCAAGCAAATTATCGTAGTTCATAATCGTTGCCCCTCATTATTATACAATTACAAGTGTATTATAATGTTTTATGTATGAAAAATAAACATCTGTTTCAATTTTGTTACTACTTTTTTATTATATAGAAAAATAATCATACTTGTTACTGTATAATTTTAGTGAATATAGTTTTTTAAGGAATGATAATGTGAAGAAAAATGATATTGTCAGACTCGAAATTATTGATATGATTTCTGACGGCAGTGGCGTCGGTAAAATAGACGGCGAGGTAGTTTTTGTGCCTGATACTGCAGTAGGTGATATATGTGACGTTCGTATACTTAAGGTGAAGAAAAACTTAAGTTACGGAAAAATCGAGAAGATTGTTGAAAAAAGTAAGGACCGCATTGACCCGAAATGCCCTGTGTCAACCAGATGTGGAGGATGTGTGTATCGTCACTTAAGCTATGATGCTGAATCAAAAATCAAGCAGAAAAAAGTGTACGATGCGGTTAAAAGAATCGGAAAAGTCGATGGCGAAAAAGTAAAAGACATCATTTCTGCGTATGAAACTCAGACTGACCGTTACAGAAATAAAGCCCAGATTCCGATAGGTATAGGTAAAAACGGTGAAGTGCAGATGGGATTTTACTCACGTCATAGTCACCGAATCGCTTCGTGTGATGACTGTCTGCTTTCTCCTTTGATTTTCACACAGATTTCAGATACCTTTAAAGAGTTTATCACAAAGTATCCGTATCTTATATATAGCGAAGAAAAACATAGCGGAAAAATACGTCATCTGTATTTAAGAATTGGTGAAAAAACTGATGAAGTGATGGTGTGTATAGTAGTTAACGGTAAGAAATTTGACCATCAGGACGAACTTGTTAATTCTTTAACAGAAAAATATCCCGAGATAAAGAGTATTGTTCTCAACGTTAACACCGCTAAAACCAATGTTATTTTAGGTTATGAAAATATTGTCCTCTATGGTAAAGATAGCATAGTTGATGTGCTGTGCGG
>JAFVVB010000042.1 GCA_017502425.1 Ruminococcus sp.
CGCGCATACACGCGAAAGCCTCATTATTAACTCTTAGAGAGCTGCCTTGGCACGCTCTACGATATCTGCAAATGCTTCCTTGTCGGAAACTGCGATCTCAGCGAGCATCTTACGGTTGAGGTCAACACCGGCAAGCTTCAGACCATGCATAAATGTGGAGTAGTTCATGCCGTTAACCTTTGCCTGTGCGGAAATACGAGTGATCCACAGAGCGCGGAATTCTCTCTTCTTCTGCTTACGGCCGATATATGCATAGTTACCAGACTTCATTACAGCCTGTTTAGCCATCTTAAAGTGCTTACTCTTAGCACCAAAATAACCTTTAGCAAGTTTTAATGTCTTTTTTCTTCTTTTGCGAGTCATCATCGCGCCTTTAATACGTGCCATTATATGTTACCTCCGAATTTTAGAATGAATAAGCGATTATTTATAAGGGATTAAGCGCTTAACCTGTGCTACATTTGTCTTATCTGCAACAACGTTCTGTCTCAAACCTCTCTTGCGCTTAGTTGTCTTTTTGTTCAGAATGTGTCTTTTGTTAGCATGAGCGCGGATAACCTTACCGTTCTTAGTGAGTTTGAAACGCTTTTTAGCTCCGCTGTGTGTTTTAATTTTAGGCATAGTAGTGTCCTCCTTTAATTACTTTCCTGACTTTGGTGCAAGGAACATTAACATCTGACGGCCTTCAAGTTTAGCAGGTTTTTCGATGTTAGCAACCTCTTGACAAGCCTCTGCAAATCTTTGCATAGTATCATAGCCATACTCAGCATGGCCCATTTCTCTACCTCTGAATCTGATTGAAACCTTAACCTTATCGCCGTGAGCAAAGAATTTCTGAGCATTACGAAGCTTAGTGTTAAAATCATGAGTATCGATATTAAGAGATAACTTAATCTCTTTGATATCAACAGTATGCTGATTCTTTCTTGCTTCTTTTTCTCTCTTTGCCTGCTCAAAGCGATACTTACCATAGTCCATAATCTTACAGACAGGTGGTGTAGCCTGAGGAGCAATCTTAACAAGATCGAGATTTTTTTCCGCAGCAATATCGAGTGCCTGAGCTGAACTCATAATACCGAGCTGCGCACCGTCATTACCTATGATACGTAATTCTTTATCACGAATTTCTTCGTTGATCTGAAGTTCCTTTGTGCCGATTTTGAAGCACCTCCAAAGTTATTATACAAATAATAAATGCGGACAGAAATACATCCGTCCGCATAACAATACAAATCAAGTACAGCATAGCTGTAAGAAAGTATTGACCCGTGCAGACGACACCCCACAGGTGAAAGCATTTCTGCTTTGCTTTATTGTTCTTTCGTATTATATATTCTTTTATTATGTTTGTCAAGAATTATTTTTATAAAATTTTGTATTATTATATATAAAAATAGATTCGGGAGTTTTCATTTTGATACCATATTATAATAACACTGACTTAATCACCTACAACTATAAGAAACAACTTAAAAAAGACTCTAACACGCTTGGTTGGATTCTCAGTTTCTATGTAGTAACCATGTTTATAGTGTCTTTGATTGGAACATTTGCTCCTATTATTCTCAATACTATAAACAACCCTGATACTGCTTTAGAGAATTCTATGGATATTATAGAAGATACCACATTTGTGATGATTATGAGTGGAGCAGCTTCACTTATAACATTTTTCGGAATTTCTATCATATACACAACATTTTCCAAAAAAAGTTTAGGAAAACTATTTCCGCTTGATAAAGTCGGTGCAAATACAATGTATTTGCTGTGCACCTTTGGTCTTGCTGTTGCTATGACTGCAAACTATGCTTCTAATATTCTGATATCATTGTTTGACGCAGTTGGAATAGATGCTTATGTTGATATAGAATACAAATGCGACAATGCACTTGATGTAATTCTCTTTTACGTAACAGTTGCCGTTATACCTGCTTTAGTTGAAGAATTCGCATTCAGAGGTGTAATTCTGGGTGTATTAAGAAAATACTCGGACTCTTTAGCTATTCTTGTGTCTGGTATCACCTTCGGCGTGATGCACGGTAATTTCACCCAGATACCATTTGCTTTTATTGTAGGTTTAGTTCTTGGATATATAGCTGTTAAGACTAATTCTCTACTACCTGGTATTATAATTCACTTTTTAAATAACGCAACAAGCGTCACTCTTACGCTACTTGATACTAACACCTCACTTGATGATCACTATATATACCTAGCTAACTTCATTATAATGTTAATCATTGTATTTCTAGGGTTAACAAGTTTTATTGCTTTAGCTAAAAAGCATAACGGATTCTTTAAACTACCAAAAACTAAGAATATACTAACATTTAAAGAAGAAGTTAAAACTGTATTTCTTGCACCAACAGTAATTATTTTTACAGCGATATCATTCTTAGAAGCTATTCTGATGTTATCATAGGAGTATTTATATGGATACTAAGTTTATGATTCATGCACTAAAATTAGCTAAAGAAGCTTACGATGACGGAGAAGTTCCTGTCGGTGCTGTGATAGTAAAAAACGATGAAATAATATCGGTGGGCAGAAACAGGCGTGAATCTTCTAAAAACGCACTGTCACACGCTGAAATTGAAGCAATCAATGGTGCCTGCGAAAAACTAGGTGGCTGGCGGCTCTGGGAATGTGATATATATGTGACTTTAGAGCCATGTCCTATGTGTAGCGGTGCTATTATCAACGCGCGTATACCTAATGTATATTTCGGAGCATATGATAAAAACTTCGGTTGCTGTGGTTCAACCATAAATATACTAGAGCTAGAAAATTCATTTCACCCGCATTTTGAAGGCGGAATACTTGAAAATGAATGTAGCAGCATTATAACTGATTTTTTCAAAAATTTAAGAAATAAAAAAGAGAGTTCTGATTAGTCAGAACTCTCTTTTTTATTATCAGTTAATATCCATAACTTCTTTAGCAGCCAGCATAATGCCGATTTTACCGCTGTTAAAATTAAGTCCACCCTGCATCCATACAGCATACGGTTCACGTAAAGGAGCATCAGCAGAAAGCTCAATAGAAGAACCCAGAGTAAACGCACCAGCAGC
>JAFVVB010000043.1 GCA_017502425.1 Ruminococcus sp.
CTTGTGGTTGCGCACTTCACAACAGATTATGAGAGGGTAAAAAAATGAAAGTAACCGGCCAGCAAATAGTTTTTAAAAACCACGACGTAGTTAATAAAGTACGTGCGGATATTCTGAAAATCATTGACGATATCTGTACCGAAAATAACCTTAAATATTTTGCTTTCAAAGACCTGCTTATCGGTGCGGTGCACTATAAAGATTTTATTCCTACCGGTCTTAAATCTTTATCTGAGATTGGTCTTATGCGTGACGATTACAACAAGTTATGCGAGATACTTTACAAGAGAGCTGACGAACTCGGTCTTGCTTTAGTTGACCGTTACCCAAGTGGTGCTAAATCACTCAACTTAACAGTAGCTCGTCCTATCACTATCGATCAGGAAGATTTAACTCTTAATAACTTCGCCAAAGTTGAAATCAGTGCTTTTGACTTCCTTCCTGACTCAGAAGCTGAGCAGAAGATGTACTTAAGAACGGTAGCTAACTTAAGAGATAAATACAACAACATGGTAAACCTCACCCCTCCTCACAGCAACGTTCCTCTCAGCTTAAGAAAAGTTTTCGGACTTTTCTGGGCTACACTTGTTTACGGTACAAAAAACCCTAAAAAGACTTACCACAAGTTACTAAAATCCGTCAGCAAGTATAAAAACACTAAATATATCACTCGTCTTATCCCTAGACGAAGCGTTACTATCGCATACGATGATATTTTCCCAACAAAGAGAATCAAGCTCAACCACACCGAGATTAATGTTCCTCGTGTTTTCAATACATGGACTGTTGAAATTAACGATGAGCTCATGGAACAGACACGTACTATCCAGAAAATCGATTTAGTACTATTAAAAGAATTCGACCGTGTGTGCAGAGAAATCGGGGTTGGCTACTTCATCTGTGGCGGTACTATGCTCGGTTATAAACGTCACGGCGGATTTATCCCATGGGACGATGATATCGACGTAGGAATGCTCAGAGCTGATTACGATAAGTTCTTAAAGGAAGGCGGAAAATACTTAGGTGAAGACTTCTTCTTACAGACCAGAAAATCTGACCCTAAAATTCCTTACCTCTTCTCTAAAATCAGATTAAACGGCACATCATACATCACTAACTACAACGAAAAACGTGATTTCCATAAAGGTATCTGTCTTGACCTTTTCCCATTCGACTATATTCCTAACTCATTAAACGAAAGACAGCGTTTTAAAAACAAAGTCCTTTTCTGGTCTAACCTTCACAACAAGGTTATAAATCGTCATAAAGAAAAAGTTATTTATGACGCTCCTGCTAAAACCGCGTATGAATGGTGGGCTAGAGTATATAACGAAATCAGACGTAAAATCGTACATCTCGTACCGCTGAAATTAACTCAGAAACTCTACATCAAAAAAGCCACCACATATAACTCAAAGGCTAAAGAATTAGGTCTTACCACGGTAGCTAGTTTCGTTCCTACCTACACTTACGCTGACGTTGATAAAATGATTCCGTATCAGGACATCAACTTCGAAGGTGTAAATGCTATGGCTTTAAAAGACATAGAAGGCTTCCTTACTATGCAGTACAACGACTATATGGCTCTTCCGCTTATGCACCAGAGAGTAGGTCACGACCTCATCTCATGGCATATCGACGATGAAATAGCTAAAAAATATCATATCTACGACGACTAATATTTACGAGGTATAATAATGAACACAGTCTTATTAATGATGGGTGGCAGCGGCACACGTTTCGGCGCTGATATCCCAAAACAGTACATCAAAGTTAACGACAGACCTATCTTCTCATACATCCTCGAGGGATATAATAAACTCGACTGCGTTGATAAAATCATCATCGTATCTCACGCTCAGTGGGTGGATTACGTGGAAGAAATCGCTAAAGAAATCAACGCTGATAAGCTCTACCGTGTTGTCACCGGAGGAGCTACACGTTCCGAATCTGTCAAAAATGGTCTTATCTGTGCCTGTGAGTTCTCAAGCGATGATGATGTCATTATGATTCACGATGCTACTCACCCATACGTTGACAAAAAGGGTACTGAAGAAGTAATAGAAGGTGTTAAGGAATTCGGCGGAGCAACACTTGCTTCGTTTAATTACGACACTGTATATAAAATGGACGATGACCATATTCTCACTAACATTGAGCCTAGATTCAATATCGTCGCAGGTGCATCTCCTGAGGCATTTACTTTCAAGAGAATCTACGACATCTATATGAATTCGACTAAAGAAGAGCTCGACACTATGACTTCTGCAGGTGCCATTGCTCTTCACTACGGCATCAAAATGAAGGTTGTCAGAGCTAACGTAATAAACTTAAAAATCACTTACGCTGACGATATGGACCTCTTCGTTAAATTAGTTGATAATTATTTCTTCCCAAAGGAGAATGACTGATATGAAAAATAAATTACTTGACGTTTTAGAGAAAAGAACCCTCGGTATTCACTGTGGTATCCCATCATTCTGCTCCGCTAACAAAATCGTTATCGAAGCTATCATGGATCAGGCTAAACGTTTTGACGATACTGTACTGATTGAAGCTACATCAAACCAGGTTAATCAGTTCGGCGGTTATATGGATATGACCTCAGTTGATTTCAGAGAGTATGTGTATAAAATTGCCGACCAGATTGGTTTTGATAAAGATAAAATCATCTTAGGTGGCGACCATTTAGGTCCTCTTCCATGGTGTAATTTACCTGCTAAAGAAGCTATGGAACACGCTAAAAAACTGGTATACGATTGCGTTATGGCTGGATATACTAAAGTCCATCTCGATACCAGCATGAAACTCGGTGACGACCCGATTGACGAAATGCTTCCTAACGAAGTTATCGCTGAGCGTGGCGCTATTCTCTACAAAGAATGTGACAAAGCGTACAACGAACTTCTAAAAGAAAACCCTGACGCTGTTCAGCCGGTTTATATCATCGGTTCCGAAGTTCCTATTCCTGGCGGTTCTCAGGAAGAAGAGGATAACTTAAAAGTTACTAACCCTAGAGATTTCGAGAGCACTATCATGGCTTACCGCAGAATGTTCAACAAGCTCGGTTTAAAAGATGCGTGGAATCACATCATCGGTATCGTTGTTCAACCTGGTGTTGAATTCGGTAACACAGATATTCACACATACAATAGACTAGATGCTATTAAGCTGTGTAACAGACTCAAGAAATATCCTGATATTGTTTTTGAAGGTCACTCAACTGACTATCAGCCACCTGTGAAACTCAGAGAAATGGTTGAAGATGGTATTGCTATCATCAAAGTAGGTCCTGCTCTCACTAACGCTGTTCGAGAAGCGATTTTTGCGCTTTCTATGATTGAGAAAGAACTCATCGATGATGAATCAAAACGCGCTAACTTCATCGAAGTACTCGAAGAAGTTATGATGGCTGAACCTTCTAACTGGATCAAGCACTACCACGGCACTGATAAACAGCAGGCTATCGCTAGAAAATACAGTTTTTCTGACCGTTCAAGATACTATTTCACTCACGAGAAAGTTCTTGCTGCTCAGGAAAAACTTTTCGAGAATCTTTCCGATATCGATATTCCGCTTCCTGTACTTCACCAGTATATGCCAATGCAGTACTCTAAGGTACGTGACGGTAAACTTACTTGCACTCCACGAGAGCTCGCTAAAGACGCTGTTGTATGCGTTGTTGAAGACTATAACTACGCTGTTAAGTGCAACTATATGGCTAACCCTATGATGTAATTGAAAGAAGGTTTTTATATGAAAGCTGCTGTATTACACGCTAATAAAGATATAAGATTTGATGAAATTCCTACCCCACAGGTAGAGAAAGACACTGTACTCGTTAAGGTTGTTGCTACTGGCATCTGCGGTTCTGACCTTCCACGAGTTCACAGTAACGGTGCACACAACTACCCTATCATTTTAGGCCACGAATTTTCAGGATACGTTGAGGAAATCGGCGACGGTGTTACTAATGTAGAAAAAGGTGACCACGTAGTAGGTATCCCACTCGTGCCATGTATGGAGTGCGAAGACTGTCTCGCTGGCAACTACTCATTATGTAAGCATTACAGCTTTGTTGGTTCACGTCAGAATGGTAGTATGTCTCAGTATGTACTCCTTCCTAAATCAAACGTTATGAAAATCGATAAAACTATCCCATACGAAGTTGCTGCTTTCTTCGAGCCTTCTACCGTTGCTATCCACGCTTTATATCAGGCTGATTATAAAGATGGTGGCACTGTCGCAGTTTTAGGCGGTGGTAACATCGGTTTATTCACACTTCAGTGGATTAAGATTTTCGGTGCTAAGAAAGTTGTAGTTATCGACGTTGACCATGACAGACTCAAAGATTCAGTAGACTTGGGTGCTGATGCAGTAGTAGCGCTGTGTGACGAAGACTACAAAGACCAGTTAAACAGCCTTACTGACGGCCGTGGATTTGACTATGTATTCGTTTCCACAGGTTCTACTGACGCTATGAAACTTGCTTTTGATATCGCAGGTAATAAAGCTCATTTATGCTTCATCGGTACACCTACTAAAGAAATGACTTTCTCAGTTAAAGAATGGGAAAACATGAACCGTAAAGAGTTCTACCTGACAGGCTCATGGATGTCATATTCTAAGCCTTTCCCAGGAAAAGAATGGGAAATGACTGATAAACACTTCGCTATCGGTGACCTCAAGGTTACTGACAGCATGATTTTTGCGCAATACCCACTAGAGAAAACTATGGAGGCGTTCAACCTGTTCACTATACCTGGTAAGGTAAAGGGCAAGGTTCAGATTATTGATAAATAATCTGCTGTAAATTATGGCTAATAGTGTAAAAGAACGTATCTACAAGTTTGATAACATTAAATTTCTTTCTATCATACTCGTAGTTGTCGGTCACGTCATCGAACCTTACGTTGATAAATCCGACATGTTCAAAAGTTTATTTATTTTCATTTATTCGTTCCATATGCCGCTGTTTGTTTTCATTAGCGGACTGTTTCAAAAAAGATTTTCTGATACAAACAAACTGAAAATCCATAAAGTGGCGTATTTTGTAACGCTTGGATTTTTGCTGAAATTCATTAACGCTACCAGTAAATACATCGCTGGAAAAGATTTTTCCTTAAACTTCTTCGGCGGCTCCAGTATCGATTGGTTCATGTTCGTGATGGCTATGTTCATGATAACAGCATATGTTCTCAGAAAGCTCCACCCTGCTTTTGTGCTGTCACTTACGTTTGTTATAGGCTGCACATGTGGTTACTTCTCGGCTATTGACGACACGCTTTATCTCTCACGTTTTCTGGTATATCTACCGATATATCTGCTCGGTTACTATATGACACCTGAGCTTCTTATTAAAATCGAGAAAAACTATGTCGTTAAAATCATCAGCGGATTGTCGATGCTCTGCTTCTTTATACTGAGCTTTAGAAATCTCACGCTAGTGTACAAGCTGAGAAAACTATTCACTGGCAAAAACCCATTTGACAGCGTACCGATTGATGGATGCGGATTTGAGCACAGACTACTATGCTACGGTATTTCAATACTGCTGTGCATGGCTGTATTCTGCTTCATTCCTAACATCAGAATTCCTATACTCTCCAATATGGGTGCGAACACTTTAGCGGTGTATTTCTGGCACATGCCTATTCTTAATCTTTTAAGAGCAGGCGGTCTGTTTGCTTTCTTCATCGCTTTAGGAGATCCGCTTTATAAGATTGTTTTCCTTATGTTTGGTGTGCTATTTGCGTTTATTCTATCGTTTAATATTTTTATGGCACCACTCAAACTGCTCTCAAAGGGTATTAATAAGCTCAAGCCTCACTGGTGTTATGTGCTTATTTTCTCCCCTTTTGTCATCGGGCTTCTCACAATGTATAAAGAGCTACCGGGTTATATTTCCTATCTTTTCAGTAAAATCAAAAATATTTTTGCATAAGAAAAACCGCAAGTTTATAACTTGCGGTTTATTTTTTATTAAATAATATCAGCAATATCTAAAATAAGCTTTTCGGTTTTTTCCCAGCCTATGCAAGGGTCTGTAATACTCTTACCGTAAACCTCTCCGTCAACACCCTGATTACCATCTTCGAGATAACTCTCAATCATAAAGCCTTTTACCATAGCTTTAACATCAGCGTTATGGCGGCATGAGTGCAAGACTTCCTTA
>JAFVVB010000044.1 GCA_017502425.1 Ruminococcus sp.
CCATAAAAACCGATAAATTAATTTTGAACTTCTTCATAACAGTACCTCCTATTGTAAAAATATTATTCCGCACATCAAAGGGTTTAACAGTGATATTTTATATCCTCTGTTGATTACACTGACCTTTATACTATTATATTACAGCTAAACACAGTAAAAATCAATTGATAAAACTCACATTATTTTCCATTTTCAGTTGTGTAAAATGCCATGTAGAAAAACAAAAACGGCACACCGAAAAGGTACGCTGTTTTTTCTCTCGGGAGGGCATGGAAACCCTCCCCTGCAATTTCCCATCAACCTTTCTGTATCACCCGTAGGGGTCGGCTACTAGACGACCCGCTGACAGAGCTTATATGAAAATGTATCTTTCGGGTGGGGATTTTTGTTATACAATAAAGAGCAGTCACATCATATGACTGCTCTTTTTCTTATGCTTATTTACTCAAAGGTGCTGAAAATCTCAGCATCGCTTTTCGCTTTTAGTGACATTTTTTCACCACTTACAGGGTGCACAAATTCTATCATATATGACCACAGCGCGATATTCTCGCTTTTTACACTACTGCCGTACTTTCTGTCGCCTATCAGCGGGTGCTTTCTGCTAGAAAACTGCACCCTTATCTGGTGAGTGCGTCCTGTGTACAGCCTCACTTTCAGTAGTGACATAACGTCACCGTGACGTTTTTTCACACCGAGTGTTTCGTACGAAAGCTCGGCTTTTTTCACGCCTTTACGCTCACGTTTTACCACAAAGGTTTTGTTTTTGTTTTTATCGTGAAACAGCAAATCAGAAAGCTTAGACGTTTCCTCGCTCATCTCACCGCTTATTACACATAAGTAGGTTTTATGAAACTCTCCTTTAGTAATAAGTGCGCTTAGCTTTCCTGCCATAGCCTTCGTTTTAGCGTAGACCATCACACCGCCTGTGGTTTTATCAAGACGATGCACAACGAAAACGTCGCTTTTCTCGCCTTTTTCACTCAGATAATGTGAAATTTCGTCACACATAGAGTGTGTTTTCTCGTTGCCCTGAGAAAGTATATTGTACGGTTTCACTACCGCTATGAGGTGCTTGTCCTCGTAAATAATACGCAAATCACTCATATCAGCACTCAAAATACTGCTGAGCAAAACGCACCGCACCCATAGCGTCTTTTGCGTAAAAATCAGCGTTTATCATATCAGCATATTCCTTAGTCAACACCGCACCGCCGACTATGACTTTGCACTCTTTGGCTTTTTCTTTCAACAGCTTTATAGTATCTTCCATCGACACCACCGTAGTAGTCATCAGCGCCGATAACGCTAAAAGCTTTGCGTCATTTTCTATGACAGCATCTACTATCATCTGAGGGTCAACGTCTTTTCCTAAATCTATGACCTCAAAACCGTAGTTTTCAAGTAACACCTTCACGATATTTTTACCTATATCGTGGATATCCCCCTTGACGGTAGCTATGATGATTTTATGTGAAGTTTTGTCACCACTGTCAGGGATAGCGGATTTCACCGCATCAAAGGCGGATTTAGCTGATTCGGCACTCATCAGAAGCGACGGCAAAAACACCGTGTTTTTCTCAAAGCCCTCACCCACTACATTTAAAGCAGGAATGATGTGCTCGTTGATTATAGTAAGCGGGTTTTCGCTTTTGAGCATATCAAGTGCTATCTCGTACGCTTTATCAGAAAAGCCTTTTTCGATAGCGTAGGAAAGCGTAATTTCCTTTGAGCTATCATCTTTCTTTGCTACCTGCTCGTTTTCACTTGCAAAGCCGATGTAATTCTCAAAATTATCATCAAGCCCTTTTAGTGCGCAAAAACTGTAATACGCTCTCATCATATCCTCAGACATCGGGTTCATAATAGCTGATGATAGTCCGTTTTCAAAACACAGCGTCAAAAACGTAGAATTGAGCATCTGGCGAGAAGGCAATCCAAACGAAATATTAGACACACCTAAAATAGTGTTGACCTCAACGTCTTTTGATAGTTTTCTTACTGATTCTATCGTGACATTTGCGCTGTTTTTATCCGAGCTTACTGCCATAGCAAGAGAATCTACTACGATATCCTTTTTATCGATACCATACTTTTTAGCTTCGTTTATGATTTTCAAAGCTATTTTTACTCGCTCATCGCTGGAACTTGGAATACCGTTTTCGTCTAAAGTCAGCGCTACCACAACACCGCCGTATTTTTTAACGAGTGGGAATACAGCGTCCATGGACTCTTTCTTTCCGTTTACGGAATTTATCATCGGTTTTCCGTTATATATACGCATCGCACTTTCAAGTGCACAAGGGTCAGAGCTATCGAGCTGTAACGGTAAATCTGAAACACCCTGCACCGCTTTAACGGTATCGGTGAGCATTTTCACTTCGTCAATCTCAGGAAGACCTACGTTGACGTCTAAAATCTTCGCACCGTTATCACTCTGGGCTACCGCCTCGCCTAAAATATAGTCGAGTCTGTTTTCTCTTAGCGCTTCTTTTAATTTTTTCTTGCCTGTCGGATTGATTCTCTCGCCTACTATCACCGGCTTATCAGAGAACACTACCGCATTTGAGTATGATGAAACCACAGTATGGTTTTTCTTTTCGATTTTTTTAGCACTGATATCTTTTGTGAGTTCTACTACCTTTTTAATGTGCTCTTTAGTAGTGCCACAACATCCACCGAGTCCGTGCACTCCCATCATCGCATACTCACGCATATGCATAGCAAACTCGTTTTCGTCTATGTCGTACACCGTCTTTGAGTCAACCGTCTTAGGCATACCTGCGTTAGGACTTAATATAATCGGAAGTGAAGAAAAACGCACGTATTCTTCTACTATTTCTTTCATCTGCTTAGGACCTAAACCGCAGTTGATGCCGATAGCGTCAGCTCTTAAACCCTCAAGCATTGCTATAACCGCTTTCGGTGACGCACCCGTCATGAGCTTACCTTTTTCATCGTATGTCACCGTCACAAAAACAGGAAGATTACAGCTTTCTTTAGCCGCAAGCAGTGCTGCCTTTGCTTCGTATGTATCGCTCATGGTTTCTATAATAATGAGGTCAGCACCTGCATCAGCACCGATTTTAATAGTCTTTGAGAAAGCGCTCACGCAGTCTTCAAAGTCTAAATCCCCAAGCGGTTTTAAAAGCTTTGAGCACGGACCTACCGATAAGCCTACGTATACGTCCTCGCCCTGCTTTTTGCCACATCTTCTGATAGCTTCTTTAGCGTTTTTGACAGCACTAATTACTAACTCTTCTAATGTGTACTCGTCGTCTTCTATTTTCAGCACATTCGCGCCGAAAGTGTTAGTAGTAATTATCATAGCGCCTGCGTCGATGTAGTCTTTATGAAGCTTAATGATATTTTCGCTTTCTTTTACGTTCCATTTCTCAGGAGCCATACCTGAGGGCAGACCCATCTCAATAAGCGTTGAGCCGAGTCCTCCGTCTATATAAACGATTTCGTTTTCAATTCTCTTTCTAATATCCATTTTATCACTACTCTCTGTGCTGAGATTTATTTCACACGCCTTTTGTGACGTTTTTTCACATTATTCTATACCCATAATAGCCGACACCGATTTTCGTGGTATCATCATATGGTTGTCGTTGAGTGTCACTCCGATTTTACGCGCAGTATCGAGAACTTTCATCACGTCTTTCTGACACACAATGCTTAAATCCCCGTATCCCGGAGAAAACCGCGGTCTGAAATCAACTTTCAGTTCTTTGGAAAGGTCGTGTGAAAATTTGTCACACAACGCCTCCACAGCCGCCGAGCCGATAGCGTCAATGAGCAACGCTTTGCTGACTCTTAAATCGATGTGCTTAGAAATAAGACGGTCAACCGAAAGTGACGTAGTCGCAACGAAAACGACCGCTTTCTTACAGTTTCTGAGATTAGCGCTCAGCTTCTCACTACTAAGCACCATTTCGTCAGAAAAATTGATATTTTTTCCGTCTATGCTTATATCAAAAACGCGGTAGCACACCTTATAGGACACAGCTGCGTAAAACTCGCTTAAACATTCTTTGAATATATCCTTGAAGCTGTCATCGACCTCACTGCGTACTCGTAAAAATCGCAGTGCTAAAGACGGGTCAACCTCAACATTTTCTATATCATAGCACACAGCTTTGACGTTTAAATCCATACACTCACCCAACAGTAATTATATGTAAAATCACCTAAATATTTCGCTTAAGTTCTCTTTAATTTTCTGTGCCACGTGCGGTTTGTTCATCGAGTACACGTGAACCGCGTTGATACCGTTAGCAAAAAGGTCGATAATCTGCTCGGTAGCATACGCTATACCTGCCTGCTCCATCGCTTTAGGGTCATCAG
>JAFVVB010000006.1 GCA_017502425.1 Ruminococcus sp.
TGCTGTCATATTCAGTAAATCCGTATTTTTTAGCAAGCTCAACGCTATACGCTACTGCCTCTCTCTCAGTACGGGAGAAGTCTAAAAATTCTTTATACTGAACGCAGAACTCGTCTGCTTTCTTCAAATCCTCTGCTTTATAATCAGCAGCGCCTTTTTTAGGTTTCATCATAAGCTCTTCTTTTAAAAGCTGTGTGTTAGTTTTCTCTGACATATATATTCCTCCTAAGTTTATTTATTATCTTCATAATAAAGCGATTCATACATCTGCTTGGTTTTTTCAACTCTTTCTACGTAATGCTGTGTTTCAGGGTACGGAATATGTTCAAGAGTATCGCTATCTTCAGAGTAGGTTTCTACCCACTCGTCCACGTTAGCCATACCTGCGTTATACGCAGCTACTGCCATTTTCTCGTCACCTGAGTAATGATTTATGAGCATTGAAAGATAGTACGTGCCGTATTTTATGTTAATTTCAGGGTTAAAAAGTTCGTTATCAGTATAAATCACTTCGCCATCACAGGTGGTCTGTAACCACTCAAATGTATCAGGCATTATCTGCATCAGGCCTCTAGCTCCTGCCGACGATTCAACCTCGGCTCTAAATCCGCTTTCAGTACGAATTACAGCGTAAACAAGAGTTTCTTCTACCTCATATTCATCGGCATACTGACTAACGTACTGAGAGTACTGCTGAGGATAAAACTTCTTTAAAATTCTGTCCTCAACGTCTTTTAGCACATCGGTAGTAAACATCAACAGTCCCAGTATAACGACACCAACTATCAAAAGCGTGAAAATACCGCCACAGCATCCGTGTCCTCTGTTTCCGGTTTTTTCGTAATGTGACATGTCACACCTCGTCAATTTTCTTAATTACTGAATTTACTTTATCAAGAAGTTCAGTTTTTTCACAATCATTAATTATAACGTAATCAGATTTAGAGATATAATACTCATCATTATGCTGAGCATTCATACGCTTTATAATCTCAGCTTCATTCATATTATCTCTCTTTTTCACTCTGTCCATTCTAACGCTTTTAGGCGCTATTACGCACAGCACCTTATCACACAGTTTATCTGAACCGCTCTCAAATAAAAGCGGAGCATCGTAAATGATTTTCTCATAGCCATCTAATTTATAATAAGCAATTTTTTCTTTCACTTTTGCTAAAATAGCAGGGTGAGTGATAGCATTTAATTTTTCGCTCTCGCATTTATCATTAAAAGCCCTTTTAGAAAGCAACGCTCTGTTAAGACTACCGTCATCATTTATGATATCCTCGCCAAAACATAGTGATAGCTGTTTTAGTGTTTTTGAGCCTTTTTCGGTCACTTCTTTAGCAATTTTATCGGCATCAACGATAGCATATCCGTTGATTTTAAAAATCTCAGCAACCACGCTTTTTCCTGAACCCATCGGTCCCGTAAGCCCCAGCACAATGCTCTTACTCAATTTCAATCACCTCAAACGACGCGGCTCTTATCAGTCTGTTATAAAGTGCCATCGACACACCGTGTTTTTTCGGGCAATGAGCGTATACTTTAGTGACATCTTCTTGCTCATCAACCTGTCTTAGTGCATCAAAAAGCAAATGCGCCTGAGTCGTAAAATCATCAGCCTTACCGATAGGGATAGTTTTTGAAGAAAGCTTTTTCACATCTTCGTCATAGCATATAGCGCAGATGCTGTTATCCTTTTTAAACTCTCTATTCACAAAATCAACAAAAGCATCATCAGATGCCTTTATTAAAACAACGCTTGCTTTAGGTGAATAGTGCTTATACTTCATACCCGGAGACGCTGCTTTTTCATCATTTTTCAGTTTAAACAACACAGCATCATCGACATCAATATGACCGATAACTTCTTCTATTTCTTCTTCTGTCACAAATCCCGGACGCAAAAGTCTAGGGGTAGTAGTGGCAAGGGTAATAACCGTGCTTTCAACACCGACATCACACATACCGCCATCGATAACCGCATCAATATCGCCCGATAAATCATTCATCACGTGCTGTGCGGTAGTAGGACTCGGTGAGCCTGATTTATTCGCAGAAGGAGCAGCAAGCACAGTACCACTTTCCTTTATGAGCTTTCTGGCGATTTTATGAGATGGCAAACGTATTGCCACCGTGGAAAGTCCTGCGCTGACTTCATTCGGGATAACGTCAGAGCTTTTCAAAATAATAGTGAGAGGACCCGGCCAGAATTTTTCAGCAAGCGTTCTGGCTTTATCGGAAAATTCAGATACTAAATTAAACTTTTCTATATCCGCTACATCGCTTATATGTACGATAAGCGGATTATCCATCGGTCTGCCTTTAGCTTTAAAAATCTTTCTGACTGCTTCACCGTTTAACGCATCGGCAGCAAGGCCATACACAGTTTCCGTAGGCATACCTACAACACCACCGTTTTTAATAAAGGTCGCTGCAAGCTCGATATTCTCTTTTTCACTGCCCAGTAAAAGTGTATTCATAGTATCAGTTTTCCATACTTTCTTTTAATTGCTCTGCTCTCAAAGCAGTAATCAAAGCTTCAATAACCTCGTCTAAGTTACCGTTTAACACGTCATCGAGTTTATATAAAGTGAGTCCGATTCTGTGGTCGGTGATACGGCTCTGAGGGAAGTTATATGTTCTGATTTTTTCTGATCTGTCACCTGAACCCACCTGCGATTTTCTATCGCTTGCGATTTCAGCGTTCTGTTTATCCTGCTCGACTTTCAAAAGTCGGCTTTTAAGCACTTTGAGTGCTTTGTCCTTATTTTTATACTGGCTTCTTTCGTCCTGACACTCAACCACCATACCGGTAGGTAAATGAGTGATACGGATAGCCGAAGAAGTTTTGTTGATGTGCTGACCACCAGCACCTGATGAACGGAAGGTATCAATCTGGAGGTCATTAGGATTAATATCGATTTCAACGTCGTCAGCTTCAGGAAGTACTGCAACAGTAGCGGCTGATGTATGAATTCTTCCGCCGCTTTCAGTCTGGGGCACTCGCTGAACACGGTGAGTACCTGATTCAAATTTAAAGCGTGAGTACGCACCGTCGCCGTTTATCATGAAAGAAATCTCTTTATAACCGCCGAGTTCTGTTTCGTTAACGCTGAGCACCTCAACGGAAAATCCCTTTTTCTCAGCATACATAGTGTACATTCTGAAAAGGTTTGATGCAAAAAGTGATGACTCCTCACCACCTGTACCGCCTCTGATTTCTATAATTACGTTTCGCTCATCATTAGGGTCTTTAGGAAGCAGTAAAATTTTGAGCTCATCTTCTATGAAAGGAACCTTTTCTTTAGCGTCGCTAAGCTCAGTTTGAGCAAGACTTTTAAGCTCTTCGTCGTCAGCCGCTTCTTCTAAAAGTGAAAGCGAATCCTCGATAGTCTGCTTCACTTCTTTGTACTCACGGTATTTTTCTACTATCGGCGTAATCTGAGCGAGTTCCTTATTAAGCTTAGTGAACACCTCAGGGTCTGACGCCACATCAGGTTCATAAAGACGTTTATTGAGTTCCTCAAATCTTTTATCAAAAATTTCCAGTTTATCAAACATAAAATCTACTCTTCTCTTATAATCTTTTTAATGTTTTTCTCTACACTTTTTCTCTTTACCATAACTTCGTGAGAACACTTTAAGCACCTGATTTTAAAATCCATGCCGATACGTGTCACTAAAAACTCATTACAGCCACACGGATGAGGCTTTTTCATAATGAGTTTATCATTAACTCTGACATCCATAATAACCGCCTGTTTTTCCATATTTATACATCGTATATAATATCACATAAGCTAAAAAATATCAAGGCGACACAGTTGATGCTATGCCGCCTTTGTTTAGTCTACAACATATTCTCTTAATCTACCGTAAGTCGCCTCATCTATAACAGCTTCTACCTCGATACCGTTTTCGGTATACTCCTCGCTGTTAACAACCGACGTAGCCCTGAGTGCGGCGCTAAGTCCAGCTTTATCAAACGGAAACAGCAGTTTCACGGTTTTTACCCTAAGTGGGAGATTATCTTCAATAGCTTTTAAAAGTTCATCAATCCCTCTACCGTGTTTAGCGCTTATTTTCACCGCATCTCTGATTCTCATGATATCCATATCATCAGCTAAAAGGTCACATTTATTAAGCACTTTTACAATAGGTGTATCAACACATCCTAAGCTAACGAGAAGTTTCTCGGTAACGTCGAGATGAAGGGACGCTTCCTGTGAGCTTGCGTCACACACATTAAGGATAATATCAGCGAGTGCCGCTTCTTCTAAAGTAGATTTAAACGCTTCTACTAAATGGTGCGGTAAACGTCTGACAAGTCCTACGGTGTCTATCATCATAACAGAAACGCCGTTAGGAAGTTTTAAAGCGCGAGAGGTCGGGTCAAGAGTCGCAAAAAGCTTGTCCTGAGCCAGTACTCCCGCCTCGGTCAGAAAGTTCATCAGCGTTGATTTACCCGCGTTTGTATATCCGACTATCGCAACGGTTATGACGTTGTCTTTCTTTCTCCTGCGCCTTAACTGAATTCGATGATTTTCGACTTCTTTGAGTGCATCTTTGAGCGTTTCCATTCTGCGTCTGATGTGCCGTTTATCGGTTTCGAGTTTAGTTTCACCCGGACCACGTGTACCGATACCGCCACCGAGTCGTGACATCTCGATACCTTTACCGGTAAGACGTGGGAGCATATATTTAAGCTGGGCAAGCTCTACCTGAAGTTTACCTTCTTTTGATTTAGCACGCTGAGCAAAAATATCTAAAATCAGCATAGTGCGGTCAATAGTGCGGGTATCGGTAGCGTTTTCGATGTTTCGAATCTGCACCGGTGAAAGCTCCAAGTCAAAAATCAGCAAATCGATTTCCTCGGTTTTACACACGTTGGTGATTTCCTCAAGTTTTCCGCTACCTACACATGTACCCGGCTCTATGCGACTAAGCTTCTGTTCAATACTAAGAACAGGGTCTGCTCCTGCACTTTTTGCTAGCTCAAAAAGCTCATCGAGTGATGACCTAGCATCATATTCTCCTGTGTCTACGCTCACTAGTAGTGCACGCGTTGGTTTTATCTCTAAGTTAGTAGTTTCCATATCTTTCTCCGTTTAGGTTTATGAGATTAGTATAACCTAAGCTTCATATTTTGTAAATATCACTTACTTAACATCAGCTTAACTATTTTATGCTTTTATTTTTGACAAATGTATAGTATAATAGTATTTGGAGAATTTTAGGTTATAACTAAAGAGGTTTTACTTATGAATAAAAAACGAATTGTCATAAAGGTTGGTACCTCCACCCTTACATATGAAAACGGAAAAATCAACTTGAGAAGAGTTGATACTCTTTGCAAGGTGCTGTCGGATCTGAGAAACTTCGGTCATGATATCATTCTCGTCAGTTCAGGTGCTATCGGAGTAGGAGTCGGAAAGCTCGGACTCAAAGAGCGTCCTTCTTCCACTATGGAAAAGCAGGCGTTAGCTGCTGTTGGTCAGTGTGAGCTGATGTTCATGTACGATAAATTCTTCTCGGAATATAACAACACAGTAGCGCAGGTGCTTTTGACTAAATATTCAGTTGACTCAGAGCATAAAACAGAAAACGTAGTCAACACATTCAACACCCTTCTTAATATGGGTATCATCCCTATCGTTAACGAAAACGATACGGTTGCTATCGACGAATTAGAAGGTAACAACTTCGGCGATAACGATATGCTCTCAGCTATCGTTGCCGCATCTATAAAAGCGGACTCGCTGATTATTCTCACCGATATTGACGGACTGTATACCGATAATCCAAGAGTTAATAAAGACGCTAAGCACATTGATGTAGTTTTAAGTATCACCGACGAAATCATGCAAATGGCAAGTGGCTCGGGCTCTAACCGAGGCACAGGCGGTATGACTACTAAACTAAGCGCTGCACTCCACGCTAATGAACACGGAGTTGACTGTACCGTATTAAACGGTGAAGACCCTCATATTCTTTACGATGTGATTCAGGATAATAAACACGCAGGAACTTTATTCAAAGGAAAAAGGTGATTATATGTTAAGTGTAAAAGAACTCGGAATTAATGCAAAAAAAGCCTCAAGAGCACTTCTGACCGCTAAAGGCAGTAAAAATGAAGCACTCAGAAATATTGCTAATGATTTAGAAAAATATGCTGATACCATCATAGCTGCTAATGATATCGACATTAAAAACGGTAAAGAAGCAGGTCTTAGTGATGCAATGATAGACAGATTGAGACTTGATGAAACTCGTATCAAAGGTATTTCAGACGGCGTAAGAGAAATTATCGCTATGGCTGACCCTGTGGGTAAGATTTTAGAAGGCAACACCCTTTCAAACGGTCTTAACATCACTAAAGTTACTGTACCGCTTGGAGTTATCGGTATTATTTTTGAATCACGTCCTAACGTTACTGCCGATGCAGCTGCGCTGTGCTTAAAAGCAGGCAACTGCGTTATTTTAAGAGGCGGTAAAGAAGCGATAAACTCTAACAAAGCAATAGTAGAAATCATGAGAGATTCCGTAAGCAGAGCAGGACTTCCGAAAGACTGTATCAATTTAGTTGAGGATACTACACGAAACAGCTCTATTGAATTGATGGGACTGACTGAGTACTTAGACGTGCTTATTCCACGTGGTGGTGCGGGACTTATTAAAGCGGTAGTTGAAAACGCTAAGGTTCCTGTTATTGAAACTGGTGTCGGTAACTGTCACGCTTACGTTGACGAATTTGCTGATATTGATATGGCAAAAGAAATTATTTTCAACGCTAAAACCTCACGAGTTTCTGTGTGCAATGCACTTGAGACTATGCTCATACACGAAAAAATCGCAGACAAAGCTCTGCCTGCGATATATGATAAATTAAAGGATAAAGACGTAAGTATCCGCGGTTGCGAGAAAACCAAAGCAATATTAGGTGATACAGTTACTATATCTACTGAAGACGACTATAAAAACGAATTTTTAGACTATATCCTCGCTGTTAAGGTTGTATCATCTTTTGATGATGCCATCAACCATATCGCAAAGTACTCCAGCGGTCACTCGGAAACTATCATAACTGAAAATTATGAAAATGCCGAGAGATTTTTAAACGAGATTGACTCATCAGCCGTTTATGTTAACGCTTCCACACGTTTTACTGACGGCGGTCAGTTCGGACTCGGTGCTGAAATCGGCATTTCTACTCAGAAACTGCACGCACGCGGTCCGATGGGTCTTAGTAACCTTATAAGTACTAAGTACGTTATCCGTGGCACAGGTCAGATAAGATAAGCTAAAGTATCAGATACATAAGTGCCAGTATAAGCGTGGTATCGGCTTTTTCGCTGAGCAGCAAAGCGATAAGCAGTACTATCATACTCTTTTCGCTGTCTTTCATAAAAACATCGATTAAGTTTAAGCTTTTTTCTTTATGCTCCATTTGCTTTTTATGTACCTTTTCGGTGTTTTCGCTCTTTTCTTCTTTTACGATGTGTTCACCCTTTTGCTCTTGTGAACTGCTGTTATGAGCTTTTGAATACATCTGCTGTAAACGTTGCATAGCTTCGTTTTGCATTCGGTCAGGCATATTTACCTCCGACTAAAATAGTGAATCAAGTATACCGAAATCTTTGATAAGTGGTAGAAGTTTCATCATTTTTATTATTTTTGATGCTTCGTCGAGTTTCTGCTTTCGTGTATCAGAAAGAAATGGTCGAAGTGCAAAGAGCAGACGCGAAGTATCGTCTTCTTTGCTTATATTGCTTAAAAGAGGTGCGAATTTCGTTACCATACTCAAAGTATCATCTTTTGAGTATGATAAAAGAGATGACAGCATATCGGTACTGTTTTTAGTATTATTTTCGCTTTTGGGCTGCTCGGTGTTTTGCGTAAGACCTAGCATATCCCCCAGCCCCTTTATTTTAGAAAGGGCTGCGGGGTCACTCAGAATCTCGTTTAATTTACTGCTGATATCGTCCATTTTAACCCATCAGCTTTTTTATAAGTGCCTGAGCCTGTGGAGTTGAGAGAATCTTCTGAGCTTCTTTTGGGTCTGATAAAATCGAGCTGATTTTATCCGCCTGCTTTTTGTCCATATTCTCTAGCACTTTATCGAGTTTACCTTTTTGTAGCGCATCTTTCACCTGGGTGCTGTCAGCGTTTAGTCTTTGAGAAAGCATATTTATCATTGAATCTATCTGTTCTTTATTTGCCATATATAACACCTCGTTAATATACTATGCACAATACCCTCTATTATGTCAGGAGTTTTTTATGAGAATACTGGTTGTTTCAGATACACACGGCGATTTTTACTCATTTGATAAAGCCGTAAAAGAGCAAAAAAGTGCCGATGTCATCATTCACTGTGGTGACAGCAACGACGAAGTCGATAGAATTAAGTCGATATATAAAGACAAGGCAGTATTCGCAGTTAAAGGAAACTGCGACTTCTGCTCCCCTTTAGAAAGCGTCGAAACGATAACTATCGAAGGTAAAAAGATATTTATCACTCACGGTCATCTTTTTAATGCTAAGATGACTTTATATAATCTATCCTGTGCCGCAAGAGAAGAAAAAGCAGACATAGTAGTTTTCGGTCATACTCATAACGCATTAAGCGAATATGACGACGGACTATATATTTTGAATCCGGGCTCACTGCACGGATACAACGCTTCCTATGCGTACATAGACATAACTGAAAACGGCATTATGACAAATATTGTGAAGTTGAAATAAAATATAGATTTTTATGATACATTGTGATATAATTAATTGGTTTTAGAGGGAGGTAGGTTTATGAGCGACTATAAAGCAAAAGTCGAAAATGTTTTTTCCGATTTAGTCAGCCAAAAACGTATACCTCACGCTGTGCTTATTGAAGGAAGTGACAAAGAGCTTTTAAACTATGCTGTAATGTATTTATCCATGTACGCTGTGTGTAAAGAAAGCTTTCGTCCGTGCACTGTGTGTAACAGCTGTAAAAAAGCTATGGATAACACTCACCCTGATATCTACACTCCTAAGCTCAGCGGTAAAACCAACATCATCAGCGTCGAAGCTGTACGAGAGCTTATCAAAGACGCTTCTATCATTCCTAATGAATCAGACACTAAAGTTTTTATACTTAAAGATGTCGATAAATGTATGGCTGAGATTTCTCAGAACGCTTTTCTGAAAATTTTAGAAGAGCCACCTCAGAGCACGCTGTTCATATTAACTGCGTCTAACTCTAAAAAACTGCTCTCTACCATACTATCACGTGTACAGGTTTTCTCGCTTAATACTGAAAATATCATTGATGAGCAAACATCAAAACTAGCAAAAGACATCATCAGTGGTATACTGAGTGTAAGTGAGCTTGAGCTGATGTACGCCAGTGCAAAACTAAACTCAAGACCTGTGTTTAAAGAAACACTTAATCTTGTGAGCGAGTATCTGCGTCAGGGACTAAGCTGCGCAGTAGGATGCGACAATGAGAGCGAAACCGCACGACTCATCTCGAAAAAGCTCACTAAATCAAGAATAATCAAACTGATTGAACTTTGTTCAAAAGCAACTATCAGAGCAGACCGTAACGTAAATATGAATTTACTGTGCACTTGGCTTTGCTCGGAATTACGGAGGATTTCATGGCAGAGGTAATCGGAGTAAGATTTAAACAGGTAGGAAAAATTTACTATTTTGATCCTGTTGATATAAAATTTAACAGCGGTGAATATGTTATCGTAGAGACTGCACGCGGCGTTGAATGTGGCGAAGTAGCTACATCTAATCGTGAAGTAGACGACGAAAACATTGTACATCCGCTGAAAATGGTCATCAGAAAAGCAACCGACGATGACCTAAAACATCTCAAAGAGAATAAACTCAAGGAAAAAGACGCACTCAAAACATGCGAAAAACTCGTTAGTCAGCACGGCCTTGAGATGAAGCTGGTTGACGTTGAATACACTTTTGATAATTCAAAAATTATGTTCTACTTCACAGCAGACGGTCGAGTGGATTTCAGAGCTTTAGTCAAGGATTTAGCGTCCGTTTTCAGGACCAGAATTGAGCTTAGACAAATCGGTGTCAGAGATGAAGCGAAGATGCTGGGTGGTTTAGGAGTATGCGGTAAACCGTTTTGCTGCTCCAGTTTCTTAGGAGAATTCCAGCCTGTATCCATCAAAATGGCTAAAGAGCAGGGGCTCTCCCTCTCTCCTGTGAAAATCTCGGGCACATGTGGCAGACTTATGTGCTGTTTAAAATACGAGCAGGAAGCCTACACAGATTTATTAAAGCGCACTCCTAAGGTAGGCGCTATCGTCAAAACCCCTATGGGTAAAGGTTTGGTTGTGGAAAACAACCTGCTCACCCAGACTTTAAAAGTCAAGATGGATAACACTCCTGACGAAGCTGCTCCACAGACTTTCAAAGTAAAAGAAGTGAAGCTTTTAAAAGATGGCTACATCAAAGTAAACAAGAAGGAACTTGACGAGCTCAAAAATCTGGAATAAATTTTTTCGTCAAAATAATTGCTTTTTTTATAAAGTATGCTACAATATACTTGTATCATTTAATAAGGAGGTTTATTTAAATGGCTTATGTAATTGATAAAGATACTTGCATCGGTTGTGGTGCTTGTGCAGATCAGTGCCCTTGCGAAGCTATCGCTGAGGATGATGGCAAGTTCGCTATCGACGCTGACACATGTGTAGACTGCGGTGCTTGTGCAGGTCAGTGCCCTGTTGAAGCTATTGCTGAGGGTTAATTTTACTTAATACAAAGAGCTCACGGTTTTCCGTGGGCTTTTTTGTTTGCATAAACGCTGATATATGATATAATAAAATTTAATGTGGAGGTGATTTCATGCTAAGTAGTAACGAAAAATTTGAACCACTTGGAAATGGTATCGAGATTATCGTCAGCGATATTCACCATTTTTCGACCGATACCATACTACTCTCTGACTTTGCTAAACCAAAAGCATCAGACTACGTCGTCGAACTCGGTACAGGATGCGGTACTATGCCACTACTGTGGGTTAGAGATAAAAAAATCAAAGAAATCACCGCTATCGATATTCAGCAGGATGCTATCGATATGCTCACTAAAAGCATAAATCATAACATTGAAAACGGAAACGATAACTGCTCATGTATAAAGCCGATGTGTGCTGATTTGAAAGATTTAAAAGGCAAGTGTGAGTTCGGCAAATACAACTTAGTCGTGTGCAATCCTCCGTATAAACTAAGCGGAAGCGGTATCACTAACCCAGATAGCAAAAAGTTACTCGCTCGTCACGAAGAAAGCTGTACACTCGACGATATATGTGAGACTGCGTCGCATCTTTTACAGTTTTCAGGAAGGCTGTGTATTTGCCAGCGCCCTGAAAGACTAGCTGACGTTATGGAAAGTATGCGCAAGTTTTCTATCGAGCCGAAAAGACTCAGACTTGTACAGCAACGCCTTTGCAAGGAGCCCAAGCTTTTCTTACTCGAAGGCAGATATAAAGGAAACCGCGGTTTCATGCAGGTATTGCCGACGCTGTTCATAGAAAATGAGCACGGAGATTTTTCCGATGAAATGAAAGAAATATACGGTTTATATAAAGAAGGTAGAATATGAGCATTTTATACGTAGTGGGTACTCCTATCGGTAATTTAGGCGATATATCTCAAAGAGCGCTCGACACACTAAACGAGGTGGATTTCATCGCCGCAGAAGATACCCGCGTGACTTTAAAACTTCTCAACCATTTCGGTATAAAGAAACCGATGGTCAGCTATTTTGAGCATAATAAAGAATACAGAGGTCAGATTATCTGTGACCGCATCAAAGGTGGCGAAAGCTGTGCTATTGTAACCGATGCTGGTATGCCGTGTATTTCAGACCCAGGCGAACTACTCATAAAGCAGTGTGAAGAGCAGGATATCAAAACCGTTGTCGTTCCGGGTCCGAGTGCAGTTATTTCGGCACTTTGTGTTTCGGGACTTGCTACGGGACGCTTCTGCTTTGAGGGGTTTTTATCTGTCAATAAAAAAAGCAGAGCTGAGCATTTAGAGTCACTTTTAAGCGAAAAGCGTACTATGATTTTCTACGAAGCCCCTCATAAACTTCCGAACACCTTAGTGGATTTACTGAGCGCTTTCGGTGAGCGTAAACTCACCATTGCGCGAGAGCTGACTAAGGTTCACGAAGAAATTATCCGCACCACTACTAAAGAAGCGGTTAGCAGGTTCGTTGACGCCCCACTAAAAGGTGAGATAGTACTCATTTTAGAAGGTAAAACCGACGAAGAGGAAGAACTCTACACACTCGAAGATGCCGTGAAAATCGCGAAAAACCTCATAAACAACGGTGAAAAACCGTCAAACGCGGCTAAAGAAGCATCAAAAATCACTAAAATCCGTAAAAACGATATTTATAAAGAACTTATTTAAAGGACTAAAAATGACCTACGAAGAAGCACTTAATAAAATTCATTCACTCGATAAATTCGGCTCAAGGCCGGGACTTCAGAGAATCAATAAACTATTTTATATGCTTGGTGACGACCTGCTTTGTCAGAAGTTCATACACGTAGCAGGTACCAACGGAAAAGGCTCTGTGTGCCAGATGGTGTCACGTGTACTTTCAGAAAGTAATTACAAAACAGGGCTTTTCATCTCTCCGTATATCACCGATTTTTTAGAGCGTATCCAGATAAACAACGAGATGGTAAAAGAAGAAGAGCTGATAAATGCAGTTGAGCACATCTTCCCTTTAGTCATTAAACTTAATACCGAAGGTATCATTATCACAGAATTTGAATTTCTGACAGCAGTCGCTTTTTATATTTTCAAGAAAAACAACTGCGACATAATAGTGTGTGAAACAGGACTTGGGGGACTTCTTGATTCTACTAATCTCATTAAAACTCCTCTTTGCTCAGTGCTCACTAAAATTGATTTAGACCACACCGCTATTTTAGGCGACACGATTGAACTCATAACTGAGCAGAAATGCGGTATTATAAAAGACGGCTCTATCACTATATCAGCCTCTCAAAATGATGTGAGTAAAAGCATCATTGAGCACACAGCATCAAAAAAGCAAAATCGCCTTTACTATGCTGATGACATTGTTTTAAAAGATATTGTGCTTTCCGTAAACGGCTGTACATTCACCTATAATGACATTAAACTTAGTATCCCTCTTATCGGTGAACATCAGATTGATAACGCCAAAACTGCATTAGCGACGCTTTACGCACTAAAGGAAAATGGTATTATCGATTTTTCGGAAGATGACCTTACTGACGGCTTTTCAAAAGCTGTAAACGAAGCGAGATTCGAACTTATCTCACAATCGCCTCATATCATCTTAGACGGTGCTCATAACGTAAACGGTATCACAGCGTTTAAAAATGCGACACAGCGCTTTGTGCCTCAAAAGAGGATACTTTTAGTCGGCATGCTAAACGATAAAGACATTGAAAACACGCTCTCACTTTTAGAAGGCGACTTCGAACTCGTTATAGTGACCGATGTACCTAATCCTAGAAACAAAGACTGCTACGAGCTTGCTGATATATGCAAAAAGTATTTTCAGAAGGTCTTAGTCATCAGTAACCCTAAATCCGCTTTTGACGCTGCATATACTATCGCCAAAGATGAAGACTACTCGCTGTGCATATGCGGTTCACTTTATTTGTGCGGTGAAATCCGACCACATATATTAAAAAGCGTTTCAAAATGATTTTTTACGACAACTGAATAAAACAAAATTTTTGTGCCTATACTTATATGATATGAGTATAGGCATTTTTATTTGGGAAGTGAAAAAATGGTAGTAGAAACCGACTATAACGACAGCATTCTTACAGCACGACTTTACGGCGAAATCGACCATCACCGTGCTCCGTCAATCAGAAATAAAATCGACTCGGACACCGAGAGTTTAAGACCTAAGGAACTGCATCTGGATTTTGCGGGAGTTTCATTTATGGACAGCTCCGGAATAGGTCTGATTATGGGCAGATACCGTCAGGTAACGCTGGTCGGAGGAAAGCTTAAAGTAATCAATATACCGAAAGGGCTTAAAAAAATCATCAGCCTTTCGGGTATAGACTCGCTGGGGGTGTTACGATGATTGTATTAAACGAAATGAACTTGAATTTTAAATCAAAAAGCTTAAACGAGAGTTTCTCACGCGCTGCGGTATCAGCCTTTGTGCTGAGTCTTGACCCCACCATCGCTGAGTTATCAGACATAAAAACCGCAATATCCGAAGCGGTTACCAACTGTATTGTGCACGCATATCCCGATGATATCGGCACAATATACATAAACGTAAAAATTACAGACACTAATAAAATCATCATAAAAATCCGTGACAAAGGCGTTGGAATTGATGATATTAAGCAAGCTATGGAGCCACTTTTCACTACATCGGGTGAAGAGCGTGCAGGACTTGGTTTTGCAGTCATGCAAAGCTTTATGGATAAGATAAAAGTACGCTCAAAGAAAAACAGCGGTACCACCGTAACTATGGAAAAAACGCTTTATCGCACCAGCTATGACAAGAAATGAGCAAATAGAAAAAAACTTAGGTCTGGTACACTCATGCGCTAAGAAATTTTCAGGCAGAGGTATCGAA
>JAFVVB010000045.1 GCA_017502425.1 Ruminococcus sp.
ACAATTAACCGGTAATGTTGGGACCTGATATTTTTTACTAAGCTGTGACGCAAGTTCTCCCGCTTCCAAAGAGCCCGGATCACGACTGTTTAAAAGAATAATAAACGGCTTGTTTATAGCTTTAAGCTCAGAAACAACTCTTTCTTCCGCTTGTATGTAGTCCTCTCTCTCAATTTCCCCAATGGTGCCGTCAGTGGTTATCAGAAGACCTATTGTACTGTGTTCGTTGATAACCTTTTTAGTCCCTATTTCTGCGGCTTTATCAAACTCCATCTCATCATCAGACCATGGAGTTTTCACCATTCGTTTAGAGTCTTCTTCCATATACCCCATAGAAGAATCAACTACATATCCGACACAATCTATCATTCGCACCTTAAGAGTAGCGGTATTATCAACATTAACCTCTACTGCCTCTTCCGGTATAAACTTAGGTTCAGTAGTCATTATTGTCCTTCCACCAGCAGACTGAGGAAGCTCATCATTAGTGCGACGCCTTAAATGTTCATCTTCTATGTTAGGCAATACGATAGTGTCCATAAATCTTTTTATAAAAGTTGATTTACCTGTTCTGACAGGTCCCACAACACCTATGTATATATCGCCAGATGTACGGTTAGCGATATCCTTATAAATACTTCTTTCTTCCATATTTTCCTCCGATACACTATTGATACTATAATGTATGAGGACAATTCTCAGTTTATGACTCAAAAGAAAAAGCCACTCGAAAATACGAATGGCTATAATTATTATATTTCTAATTTCGAATTATTCACTAAGCATAGCTACTAAATCCTTAATAGCTGTTTCAAACTTAGTACCATACCAGTGAGATGTATCATCAACAGTATTTTCGATACACTTAACGGTATAATCAGACGCAATTTTCACAGCGTCGAACATAGTCTTATCGTGCATATATGAACCAACAAAAGCAGAAGAGAATATATCTCCTGTACCATGGTAGCTCTGAGAAATTCTTTTATGCACATATGAAGTGGTAGAATCGTTATCGCTGATTACAACATGGATTTCAGCATCATTGTAGCTGACTCCGGTTAAAATAACACAACCGCTACAAATCTCTTTGAGCTTAGAAACGAGCTCGTTAATATAGGATTCGTCGTAACTCTCTTTATATTCAGTACCTGTAAGGAAGCACGCTTCGGTGATGTTAGGTAAGATAATATCTGCCTTTGAGCACAGATATGCCATTCCCTTCACGTATTCATCATCAAAACCCCAGTAAAGCTTACCGTTATCCGCCATAGCAGGATCAACGATAATTTTACCGTCCTTATTCTTAAGCTCATCGAAAATATCACTTACATACTGTATCTGCTTAGTAGAGCCTAAGTATCCGGTGTAAATAGCATCAAAAGATATACCTTCTTTTAGCCAATGATTCTTAATCGCAGGAAAATCCTCTGATAAATCATTTACTGTGTAACCACTGAATCCACCGGTATGAGTGGATAAAACTGCAGATGGTAATATACAGGTTTCATGTCCGCATGCTGAAACAATAGGTAAAGCAACAGTCATAGAACACTGACCTAAACACGAAATATCCTGAATAGTTAATATTCTTTTATATGCCATAATAACAACTCCTTTTCGTACCCGAACGTACAATACGTCTAGAATCAAAATATTATCACCAATGTTTTTATTCGTCAAGTTTTTTGTAATATATGAAAACAAAAAACGGCAATATAGATAATCTATACTGCCGTTGTGTAAATTATTCTGTTACTACTAATAGCATTCTATCCTCTGAAAGCTCACTATCCTTGAGTGAATTTTCATTCATCAAAACGCTCTTTTTCATTCGATACATCTTTGAAATATCCCACAGACTCTCCCCTTTATCAGCATAATATAGGATAAGTGAGCTGCCATCATTTTTCAGCTTAGTTTCTTCTGATGAACTCACAAAAGTTATCGGTGTGACTGACATCATTTTACTCAGCACAGCAGATATTCTCAGCTCTATTCTGACCTCAATATTATAGTCATCAACTAGCCTGAAACTAACTCCCTGCACAACACAGGAGTTCATAGCAACTCTATCAAACTCTACATCAATTTCAGGTTTAAATTCAACATCGACACTTCTCTCTAGATAGTTTATAGAGCCATCTGAATCCTCAAGCATCATACACACATTCGTTTTTCCGATAAAACTAAGCGATTTTTTGCTAATCACTGGTGATACAGTAACGTTTTCCGTAAATATATCAATCACTTTAGATATTTTCATACTATCAAGTTTAATAGACGACTTGACTATATGGGTATAATCAGCACAGCGATGATCAAATAGAGCATTCTGAGCGCTTCGTTTTTCTTCAGTGATATACTTTGTTGAATACACGTCTTCGATTATATTCAATGATTTTTGTGCATAACCGATTTCAGAAAAACACATTTTTACATCCAAGGATAAAAGTGACCCATCATTCAGGCTATCATTCCTGACTCTTAAATCCGATGACATAACTTCAAGCTTCACCGTATTAATCGTATCATCAGTAACACCGTCGCAGTCAATGACTCTGCTGACAGGAATCACATATGACAAATGCTCCACTTTCCCGCTCTCTAAATCTGATAAATACAAAACTTTAAGCACAAGTTCAGCGTTTAGCATAACCTTATTATGTATATTTTTCAAATCCGTAATGCGAGATGTAACATCATACTTCAGCATTGATTCAACAGGAGACTGATTACTGATAGTAATATCTTCAGTCACGCTGAATTGCTCTTCACAAATCGCACACAAATCCGACACTTTAATCTCTCTTACTTTCGTCTGCAAGTCAGACTCTTCATCGTAGCTGTAATACTCGGTATTGGATTTGCAGAAGATTTTCGTATATAAAGAAAATTCACCATGTACTACCAGTTTTCTCGGGCTAAGTGCACGACAATTAATATATTCACATTTTGTATCCACCTCAATTATATATTGTTCAGGTGTGGATTTCAGACTAAAACTAGATGTGAACGGCACTGACTGCACAAAAGATCTTACGTTGTGTCTGATGCTATCGCAATACAGTATCCGTACTACCGATACTCCATCTACTGTAAGCTGACCACCTGAAATATTCTTAGTATACACGTGAGAATCAAGTGTGCATTTTAATATTTTTTCAATATCCGGACAATAATCCGGCAAAGTTATATCAACATCGACTATCTGCTCATTAACCGTATCGAGAAACCTGTTGCAACATCCAACAGAATGTTTGGATAAATTATACTCCATTATTAACTCTCCTTTTTATTTACTACCAAATTGTATTAATAAAAGAGAGTAATTATGACACAAAAAAAGCTCTGCTAAAAACAATTTGGCAGAGCTTTAATATTATTGTATCTGATGATATACCGAAAATCACTTATACCCACGGGAATTGAGATACTGTTTTATTCTCTCGTCATCATAAAAAACTAAATCATTACATCCAGCTAGAAATTCGTTATGATGCAAAACTTCGTGACGCAAAGTCTTTTTCAAGTGTTCGTAGTATTCGTCTTTGGTTTTATCCTTAAACACTTTGATAAAACTCCCGTAGTATAGGATGATTCTCTTTCCCAATATATCACGGACATATACACCTAAAATGTACAAGTCGTTATTAACGGCACACGGATGCATTCTATGTCCTCGCTCGAGTACTATTCCACCGTTGAGTTCACGATAGAGCTCAATGGGCAACTCGTCGGCAATTTCGTCTAACATCTGACCGCATTCTTCGTAAGAAATCATAGTAGATTAATCAAGGAAATCCTTTAACTTTTTACTTCTTGACGGATGTCTGAGTTTTCTTAATGCTTTCGCCTCAATCTGACGGATACGCTCACGTGTAACGTTAAACTCCTTACCAACCTCTTCGAGTGTACGGCTTCTACCGTCTTCAAGTCCGAAACGAAGTCTCAAAACCTTTTCTTCCCTAGGTGTAAGAGTATCAAGAACTTCGATAAGCTGCTCTCTGAGCATAGTGTGTGATGCAGCATCAGCAGGAGCCGGAGCATCATCGTCAGGAATAAAATCGCCTAAGTGGCTGTCTTCTTCCTCGCCGATAGGAGTTTCTAAAGAAACAGGCTCCTGAGCAACTCTCATAATCTCTCTTACCTTTTCAACCGGCATATCGAGTTCTTCGGCAATCTCGTCCGCAGACGGCTCATGACCATTCTGGTGCAAAAGCTGTGAAGAAACCTTTTTGACTTTATTAATAGTTTCAACCATATGAACAGGAATACGGATAGTACGCGCCTGATCAGCAATAGCTCTGGTGATAGCCTGTCTTATCCACCATGTGGCATAGGTAGAGAATTTGAATCCTTTAGTGTAGTCAAATTTCTCAACCGCTTTGATAAGACCAAGGTTACCCTCCTGAATGAGATCGAGGAAGTGCATACCACGTCCGAGATAACGCTTAGCGATGCTTACAACAAGTCTTAGGTTGGCTTCTGATAATCGTTTCTTAGCGTTAGCATCACCCTCAGATATCCTGATAGCAAGCTCTATTTCCTCCTCTGATGTAAGAAGTGGTACACGACCGATTTCTTTGAGATAAACCTTTACAGGGTCGTCGATAGAAATGTTTTCAGTACCATCAACACCGTCTGTTACAGAACCTACTGAATTCTCACCTTCTACGCCCTGAATATCAAGTGCTTCAAGCGGAATATCATCAGCAATATCATCTTCAACAATCTCGATACCAGCACTCTCCAGTGAATCGTAGAGTTTTTCAAGCTGTTCAGGTTCAAAATCTATCTCACCGATAGCATCTAATATATCTTTGTTAGATATAGAACCCTTTGCTTTACCAAGTTCTGTGAGATCTTTAATTATAGTCTTTTTATCTGTTGCTGGAGGTGTCATATATCCATTTCCTTTCATTAAATGATTTTTCTACAAAAGAAATAATCACATATGTTTTTCTTTTAATTTTTTAAGATAAGAACCGAGCTCATCGTTTGATGCTGACGCAATTGCATCACCAGATAATCGGCTGCTCTCTTCTTTAATCGTATTTATATACTCATTAAGCGCCGTATCAGTAGCGGCAAGCTGAGAATATTTAGAAATAATAGATGCAATAGCACTTACTTCATCACTAGTAAAATCTGCTGAAAGCGTAGTCAGCGGTTCCTTGTTATCCTTAATTCTATTAGAGAAATATAGATACAGATTTCTATTAAAATCCGTGACAAAATCATCAGCACTCAGTTGAGTCTTGACTAATTTGAGCTTGTCCGGATTATTGATGAGAAAAGCAATGAGGTTTTGCTCAGCAATAGTAGCTCTGAGCTTTTTAGAATGTTCAGCATTGATTTTATCATCTCTTCCCGACATTTTAGTCTGGAGTTTAGAAAACTCAGCTTTTCTATCATTATAGTATTTATTTCTTGATGATTTTTTTATCTGCTCCAGAATTGTGTTTTTTTCTACGGAAACTTCTTTTGCTAATTTAGAAGCATATATATCCTGTTCCATAGAATTATCAAGAGAGGATAAAACTTTTACTGCCTGGTTAAGATAAGCAAATTTACCCTCAGCAGTATTAGTATCATAATTCTGTTTTAATTTAAAAAGTCTGTACTCAACGTCATTACCGCTATTTTCGAGAATATTCTTAAACGCAGCAGCACCTTTATCACCGTTTTTTCTGATAAATTCATCAGGGTCTTTGCCGTCAGGGATACTTAGCACTCTGACCACAAGCCCTACATTACGTAAAATAGAAATAGCACGTTGGGTGGCTTTCTGACCTGCTTCATCAGCGTCATAACAAATAACAACTTCGTCGCAGTATCGCTTCATAAGCATAGCTTGCTCAGTAGTCAGCGCAGTACCAAGGGTAGCTACCGCATCAGCAAAACCTGCCTGATTGACCGCTATGACGTCCATATATCCTTCACACAATATCAGTCTTCGTGTACCACTGTTTTTAGCATTATTCAAAGAGAATAAATTATGACTTTTATTAAAAACAATGGTGTCGGAAGTATTGAGATACTTAGGTTTCTGATCACTCATAATTCGTCCGCCAAAAGCTATCACGTTTCCTCGAAGATCAATAATCGGAAACATAACACGATTAACGAATCTGTCTATAACGGAGTTACCAGAGCGGGATTTAAAGACCAGATTAGCGGCAATTAACTCAGAATCACTAAAACCTTTAGATTTTAAGTGATTAGTGAGAGCAAAACGGTTATCAGGCGAATAGCCTAATCCAAAACGTGTTATAGTTTTATCTGTTAACGCTCTTGAGTGAAGATATGATAGAGCAGCTTTTCCCTCGCTACTATAAAGCTTACCGTAATAAAATCGGGCAGCTTCCCTATTCGCTTCAAAAACACGGGTCCTGAGCTTTCCCATAGAATCATCGACTGCGTCTTCAGGCACGGTCATACCAGCACGCTGAGCCAGAAACTTCACAGCTTCAACATAGTCGAGATTTTCAATTTTCATAATGAAGGTGATAACGTCTCCGCCTGCACCACATCCAAAACAGTAAAAAGAACCGTTTTCTGTGTATATATTGAACGAAGGTGTTTTTTCACCGTGGAAAGGACATAGCCCGACTAAGTTTCTGCCACGTCTCTTGAGTTGCATATACGAGGAAGCGATATCAGAAATATCAGATCTGTATTTAAGCTCAGAAATAAAATCGTCTGATATTCTCATACACACTCCTCCTTTTTGCCTACAAGCTAAATACTAATTACGCAGTTTTTGATATTTTCCCTTTATTTTTTCATAAATTTATTAAAATAACTAATTTTTCTGTTCAAAAAAGCTTTTTGAGAGCTCATTTGCGCTACATTCACCACAAGTTAACTCGGATAAAATCTCATTAAGCTTTATAAGATTATCGCATGGAATGTGAAACTTAACCTTAACATTATCGGTAAATTCGCTGTCATCAACAACACCATCCAAAGATGCAATAGTAGCAGGAATTTTTCCATACTGAGTGTATGTACAGGAAAGTTCACATTCGCTACACATCTGCATAGTAACAGTACCAATTTTTTTAAGAGCAATACTCGCACTATGAGAATAAGCACGCACTAATCCTCCGCCACCGAGTAAAATACCTCCGAAATATCTGGTCACAACTACAACAACGTCAACAACATTGCTTTTTTGCAAAACATCAAGCACCGGCATACCAGCAGTACCCTGAGGTTCGTTATCGTCGCTGTAACGCTTAATCTGATTTTTTCTGAGAGAATATGCATACACGTTATGAGTAGCGTCCCAGTGCTTTGAGCGTATTTCCGCTATAAAATCAGTAGCTTCCTTTTCAGTTTCAACATGTTTTATATATCCGATGAACTTAGAACGCTTTTCTACAAAAGAGTCTTCATCGAAACCTTTAACAGTAATATATGTTTCCACACTATACTCCTAATAATTGTAAAAGAACAGGCGGTACGAAATGTACCGCCTCAACAATTACATGATTATTTCTCTTCCATACCGAAACGCTTCTTAAATCTGTCAACACGTCCGCCGGTATCAACGAGCTTCTGCTTTCCTGTGAAGAATGGGTGGCATTTTGAACAAATTTCAACACGAATATCCTTCTTAGTTGAACCTGTCTCGATTACATTACCGCATGCGCAAGTAATTGTTGTCTTCTCATAATTTGGATGGATACTTTCCTTCATTGATGTTCACCTCTTTCGCTGAAACCGTAATATAACAAATGGATTATACAATAAATCAATATAAAAAGCAAGTGTTTTTTTATATTTTCTTATTAACTTCCCAAATATAGAACATATTCGTCAAGATTCATATTAAGTGCGCGCATAGAAAAAGCATTATCCGAACCTACGTATCTGAAGAAATTCGGTGAATAATTCATACCGCCAGTGTTCTCTTTTTCAGTATATCTTAACACAAAACCGTATTCTACTCCGTTTTTCATGAGCCATCTGAATTCATCGGTTTTCGAAAAATCTGAATCAGTAGAATCGGAGAATTCTATGAGTAAACCTGTCTGCTGTTCACTCTCTCCCGCATCAGGAATAGTCTTTTTTACAGCAGCCTCGGCTTTAACCATAGAACACTTATGCTCCTTTTTATACTTTTTCACAGCTTTAGTATATATATCTTTTTGTTCCTCAAAAGAACTATAACCATTCAGCGCAGTAAGATTCAAACCATAAGCACCGGCATCTTCAAGCATTCTTTTCAAATCGTCTACCATTAGAGAACTGACTTTAAGTCCATCTACCTCGGATAATTCAGGCTCGAAGTTTTCTTCCATAGGATTCGCTGAATTCACAACTGTTAGTAAATACGCATTCTCCTCAGGAGTGAATTTAGACTCGGTAGCTGACGCAACTGTCTCGAGACTAGTCTTCTTGACATAGTTATCGGTATACGATAAATACCCGAAATACACACCTACTGCTAATACTGCCACCATCAGTAGCGGTAGTATAAACAACATAACGCGCTGATACTCATAACGATCTTCGCTTTTTCTTCTATCTTCTTCAAGGCGACCTCTGGTCACTTTCATCATAGATTTTCTTCTCATAAGGTCACCTCCGTTTATAAAACTTACTTAATAATTTTTGACTCTATTTCTTCAACCGCCTTAGAAATGAAGTCCTCAACGCTCATAGCACCAAGGTCTCCCTCTTTTCTATCTCTAACAGAAATCATATTATTCTCGATATCTTTATCACCAACAAGAATCATATATGGAACTTTCTGGAGCTGTGCTTCACGAATTTTGAAACCAATTTTCTCAGATCTGTCGTCAACTTCTACACGCATACCCTTCTTCTCGAGCTCTTTTTTAACTTCATAAATATAGTCAAGATGTCTGTCAGCGATAGGAAGAAGTTTAACCTGTACAGGTGCAAGCCACATTGGGAATGCACCGGCATATTTTTCAATAAGAAGCGCTAATGTACGCTCATAACAACCAATTGAAGTTCTGTGAATAATATATGGGTTCTTCTTAGTACCGTCTTTATCAACATACTCCATAGAGAATTTTTCAGCGAGCATCTGGTCAACCTGAATAGTGATAAGAGTGTCTTCTTTACCGAATACATTCTTAATCTGGATATCAAGTTTAGGACCATAGAAAGCAGCTTCACCCACACCGATTATGTAAGGAATCTCAAGGTGATCAAGAATCTTGCCCATAATGCCCTGAGCTTCAGCCCACTGTTCATCCGTACCGATGTATTTTTCTCTATCGTCAGGATCCCACTGTGAGAAACGGTAGGATACATCTTCATAA
>JAFVVB010000046.1 GCA_017502425.1 Ruminococcus sp.
AAACATCAGACAAATGCGACGTGTAAAATCAGCGTTACTCTCTCCTCTTGGAGGTTTAATATCATTATCACCCGCAAGCCATTTAGAAAAATCTTTGTTTCCTGAAAGCTCATCGGCGGTTTTGCCTTCCCATTCACCAAAATTACACTCTATAAGCTGATCAATTACAATAGGCTCGATGTGACTATAAAGTATCTTACAGGTCTCCTTGCAGCGTTTGAGAGGACTTGTAAACACAACCTGAGCATATGGATAATCCATATTGTGATCGAGAAGTTTAAGTTGGCGTTTACCTTCATCTGATATATGTACATCAGTAGTTCCGATATATGCACCATTTAAAGTATCTTCAATGGCTCCATGTCTGATAAAATGAATTTTATATGATTTCATATGACATCTCACTTTACAAATAGTATTATTTAGATTATACTAACAGTATAAAATAATAGGTGGGTTAAAAATGAATAAGGATTTCGGTAGAATAATTACATTACTAAGAAAAGAAAAAAAGTTAAGTCAAAAACAGGTAGCTTCAGACTTAGGAGTGTCTCAGGCTTTACTATCACATTATGAAAAAGGAATTAGAGAATGCGGCCTTAACACATTAGTAAAATTTGCCGATTATTACAGTGTTACAACAGATTATCTACTCGGCAGAACACTACAAAGGTACAGCGAAGGTTCAGATATCAGTGATGATGCATCTATATCAATCAGGGATAAAGATACTCTGAACATCAGCAAAAAAGTATTACATAATAGTCAAAGTATTATATATGATTACTTAAATAAAATCGGAAATAGAAAACTATCCAAGAATGTTTCTTATTATCTCATGCTCTCAACATACAAGGTGTTCAGAATGATATACAGTGCAAACAAAGAAAATCCTCAGGATATGTTTGCTGTACATAAAGAGGTGTACTCCGGCTTTTCAAATGCTGCAATGGATGTTCTGGAATCCAGAATAAATAGTGCAACAGAACCCTCATGTGAAGTAGATTTCGTGAAAAAAACAGCAGATATCGATATTTCACCGGAGATATTAGTCACTAATTACCCTAAAACAGCAAGCTCGCTGTTCAATCTGATTCAACACGCAGAAAGTAATATGAAATTCAAAAAATAATACATATAAATTTCAGGTGGGCACAAAGCCCACCTGATTTTTTATTCATCTTCTTCATCTGTAACTTCAGTACCCTTGCTGACTCTAAGCGTAATTTCAGAACCTGAATCAACTTTATCTCCAGCTTTGAAGTTAACGTACCCCATAACAGTACCTTCACTATAAGAACCACTGTATTCAGCTTCCTGAAGTACAATAAAACCGAGTTTAATAAGCTCTGCTGATGCATCATCAAGGCTTTTCTTATCAACATCAGGTAAAGGTTTCATCTCAGGTCCGTTACTTAATACAATATAAACCATAGAAGAATCAGACTCAATAGGCTGACCAGCAGCAGGTGTCTGAGAAATAACACTACCCTGTGGTACTTTATCGCTGAACTCACCATCAGCAGATACTTTAAGAGTAATAGAACCGTCAGCTTCAGCAGCGGCTACCACTTCTTCGTAAGTTTTGCCAACATAATCACCAACAACCGGACCAGTCCACGCTTCGGTAGCAGTAGTCTCGGTAGGCGCCTGAGTTTCTTCTACAAATAACCCCTTTAAAGGATTGATAGATAACCAATAAAGCCCAACTGCTGAGAATATAAGAAGTGCTACTATGGTAGCAACAATTCCGACAGCAGTAGGATTAACTGAAGACTTTTTCTCTTCATTCTCAACTATCGGTGTCATGCTTGCTGTTCTTGAAATTTCGTCCTGAATAGCCTGAACAGTAGATGCTACTGAAAGCTGTGAACGTAAATCTTCAAAATCAGCAATACGCATATCTCTGCGCATCTGAAGTCCGTTAGCAAGAGTAGAAACAACATGTGGTGGTAAACGCTTTACAGTATTTGTGCTGATTAACAAACGTGAGTCTTTAGTCCTTTCTTTTGCGCTTGCAGGTAATTTACCAGTCAACGCATAGAAAAGTGTAGCAGTAAAGCCATAAATATCAGTCGCAGCATCTAACACGTTATCGTTTCTGTACTGCTCAGGTGCAGCACAACCACTAAAAAGCTGTGACTTCAAGAAAGTTCCGCGTTTTCTTTCGTTCTCCGTAGAAAAACCTGAGAGAACAAGTTTTCCCTCTGAATTAACGAACAAGTTATTCGGAGAAACAGCATAATGACCGATACCTACTTTATGAAGTGCCTCAAGTAAAGAGATAATAGGCATAAACATCGGACGAACATCATCCCATTCAAGGTGATCGCCGTGCTTTTTAAGATATTCAGCAAACGGAATACTATCTACATTTTCTTCAATTACATAACAAGTATTATTCTCTCTGAAAACATCGTCAATAACAACCATCGCTGACATATCAGAAAGCGACATAAGCTTTCTGTAATAACTTTCAAAATCAGCAACACCTACGCTGTAATTAGTAACAGCATCAGGCAGGATTTTAA
>JAFVVB010000047.1 GCA_017502425.1 Ruminococcus sp.
AAAGGTGCTTTAATAGCACCTTTTCTTTTTTGTTAGATTTTAAACATAAATATACTTGCATAATTTATTGAAAAATGCAGGATTGTATGATAAAATAAATTGTTTAATGTTTAAAATAATATTACATGAGGTTATATAATGGTATCTAATCTACTGGTAAGAATTGATATATCTAGAGCTGATTTTTCTAAAGGTCAGCGACGCATAGCTAATTTCATAGAAGAGCATTATGATGAGGCAGCGTTTATGACTGCTGCTAAACTCGGCGAAATCGTTGGTGTGTCCGAGAGTACTGTTGTTAGATTTGCAACAGAAATAGGATACAGTGGTTATCCTCAACTTCAGAAAGCTATGCAGGAGATGATTCGCGATAAACTCACTTCTATCGGACGAATTGAAGTTACTACCGGCAGAATCGGAGATAATGACGTTTTAGATAGTGTTCTGAATCAGGATATCGATAAAATCAAACGCACTATTGAAGAAATTTCCAGAGAAGATTTTGAACGTGCTGTTGATGCTATCATAAACGCTGAACATATTTACGTTTTTGGTGTAAAATCTGCTTCATATATAGCTAGCTTTTTCGGATATTATCTTGATTTAATGTTCGGTAATGTTATTATGCTCAACACGACAAGCAAAACTACTAACTATGAAAAATTATTCAGAATTACTGATAAAGACGTTATGATTGGTATCAGCTTCCCTCGATATAGCACGATGGCGGTTGATGCTATGAACTTTGCACGAGAGCGAGGCGCTCATGTAGTAGCAATTACAGATAGCATGGTATCACCACTCGTGTCTTCAGCTGATTCTATACTTATCGCACGAAGCGATATCGCATCAATCGTTGATTCGCTTGTAGCACCACTTAGTCTTATCAATGCACTTATTGTTGCTATGGTTATCAAACGCAAAAACGAAGTCAAAGAGACTTTTGCTAAATTAGAACAGGTGTGGCTTGAGCAAAGCATTTATTCTTCTCACACAAACGAGGATAGTAGTGATGAAAAATAAGAAGGTTATTGTTATAGGTGGCGGTCCTGCAGGTATGATGGCAGCAGGAATCGCAGCTCAAAATGGTGCCGATGTCATTTTAATTGAAAAAAATGAGAAAACTGGCAGAAAGCTTCTTATCACAGGCAAGGGCAGATGTAATATCACTAACTTTTGTGATAATGATGAGTTTATCAGTAATGTTATGACTAATCCTCGATTTATGTATAGTGCCATCAATGCTTTTTCTACATACGATACTGTTGCTTTTTTTGAACAACTGGGACTGCCGACTAAGATTGAAAGAGGTAATCGTGTGTTTCCTGTTTCTGATAAAGCTATGGACGTATGTGATACTATGAGGAATTTTGTGCTAACTTCTGGTGCAAAAATCATAAACGAAACAGTTAAAGCTATCATATTAAAAGATAGTGTGGCATCTTGTGTCAAAACTAACGTCAATACTTATGAATGTGATAGTGTTATTGTTGCTACCGGAGGACTTAGTTATCCAAAAACCGGTTCAACGGGTGACGGATATACATTTGCTAAGTCTCTTGGTCACACCGTTAATACTTTGAAACCGTCGCTTGTACCACTTGTTAGTGACGATGACTTTTGCAAAGAATTGCAAGGCTTATCACTGAGAAACGTTGCGATAAAATTGATTGATAATAATTCGAAAAAGGAAATATATTCTGATTTTGGCGAAATGCTTTTTACTCATTTCGGTGTTTCAGGACCTACGGTTTTATCTGCAAGTGCTCATATGAATGATATGGAAGAAGGAAAGTACAGCATCCATATTGATCTGAAACCAGCGCTTGATCACGACACTCTTGATAAACGTTTGCTGAAAGATTTGAATAAAAACATTAATAAAGATATATGTAATTCACTTTTTGAGCTTATGCCGAAAAGCTTGATTCCGGTTGTACTTTCTTTGTGTTTAATTAATCCGCACACTAAGTGCAACTGTGTTACATCAAAACAGCGTGAGTGTATCGTCAATCTTCTTAAGGATTTTGAAGTGAGAATTAAAGACTTCAGACCACTTGACGAGGCTATTATCACCAGCGGTGGGGTTAACGTTAATGAAATTGACCCTAAAACCATGGAAAGTAAACTTGTAAAATCTCTGTACTTTGCAGGAGAAGTTATAGATGTTGATGCATACACAGGAGGATTTAATCTCCAGATTGCATTTTCCACCGGATATCTGAGTGGAAAAAACAGCGCACTATAAATAAATCTTATATAAAGGAAGTAAAGATATGAATATTGCTATTGCTATCGACGGACCTGCAGGTGCAGGTAAATCTACTATCGCTAAATTGGCGGCTAAAAGTCTTGGATTCATCTATGTAGACACCGGTGCTCTTTATAGAACTATCGGTTTGTGTGCGTATAGAAATAATATCTGCTCTAAAGACGTTGATGCTATTATTAAAATGCTTGAAGATATGAAAGTAGAGCTTGCATTTAATGAGAATCATGAACAGATAGTACTTTTAAACGGTGAGGATGTAAGCTCTCTTATACGCACTCCTGAAATTTCTATGTATGCATCTGATGTTTCTGCTATACCAAGAGTCAGAGCATTTTTACTTGACTTACAGCGTAATATGGCTAAAACCAACAACATCATCATGGATGGCAGAGATATTGGTACGGTTGTTTTGCCTGATGCTAAAATTAAGATTTTCCTTACTGCTTCAGCAAAAGTCAGAGCAAAGCGCAGATATGATGAGCTTATCGAAAAGGGAATGGACGTGAAATTTGAAGATGTTTTATCTGACGTTGAAACCAGAGATTATAACGACTCTCACAGAGAGGTAGCACCACTTAAACCTGCTGATGACAGCATTATTGTGGATACATCTGACCTTGATTTAGAGCAGTCTGTTGAAAAACTTCTTTCTATCATGAAGGAGCGTATGTAATATGAATTTTAAGCCTAAGTTTTATTCCTTTTGTCGTGCTTTATTAAATCCGATTATTAAAATACTGTTTCGAACAAAATATATAAATCCGCATAATCTTCCTGTTAAAGGTTCATATATTCTTGTGTCTAATCACATTTCCGCATTTGATCCTATCATAATGGCTGTCGGTCAGAAAAACAGATATATCCATTTTATGGCAAAAGCTGAGCTTTTTAAGAATAAATTTCTGACATGGTTATTTCTTTCTATCGGTTGCTTTCCTGTTGATAGAGGAAAAAGTGATAAAAGTTCAGTTAAGCATTTTGAAAACGTAGTTAATGATGGCCACGTCATGGGCATATTTTTTGAGGGTACACGTTCTAAAACTGGCGAGTTCTTAAAGCCTAAAAACGGAGCTTCTCTTATTGCGTATAATACTAAAACTCCAGTTATTCCTGTGTGTATCACTAAGACAAAGAAGAACACTATATGTCACTTCGGTGACCCTGTTTCATTAGAAGAACTCGGTTTCGAAAGTGGTGGTGCACGTGAGTATCGTGAGGCGTCACGTAGAATTATGGATATTATCAAAGGATTCAGGGAGCAGGATTTATCATGAAAATAACTGTTGCTAAAACCGCTGGTTTCTGTTTCGGCGTAAATCGTGCTGTTGAAATCGTTAATTCATTAGCTGGGTCTGAAAAGAAAGTATGCACCTTAGGACCTATCATACATAATAAAGAAATGGTCATAGAACTTGAGAATAAAGGTGTTTACTCTATCGATGAGCTTTCAGACGCTGAAAAATTCTCCACAGTTGTTATTCGTTCCCATGGTGTTTCTAGGGATGTTAAGGATTATTTATCTACACTAAGTTGTGAAGTGGTAGATGCGACTTGTCCTTTCGTGTCGAAAATACATCGCATTGTTGCAAATGCAACTGAAAGTAATAAAACCGTCCTCATTGCAGGAGATAAAAATCACCCTGAAGTTATGGGTATAGTCGGTCATTGTTTTAACGATTGCTTTACTTTCAAAGATGAAAAAGAATTAGAACATTCTCTTAATTTAATGCTCGAAAAGAATATTAAAGATGTCTGTGTTGTAGCTCAAACAACTTTTGATGTAACTGCGTGGGAAAAATGTTTAAAAATTATCAAAAAAGTATATACAAACGCAGAAATTTTTGATACAATATGTAATGCTACGTCGGAAAGACAGGCGGAGGCTGATTCTCTTTCTAAATCATCTGATTGTATGATTATCATAGGTGATAAACATAGCTCGAATACATGTAAACTGTTTTCTATATGTAAACGCAGCTGTGATAACACTTTTTTGGTAGAAACTGCGGACGATTTAGACTTGAGTGTTATCAAGTCCGCTGATTTTATAGGCGTAACTGCTGGTGCTTCTACACCGGCAAGGATTATAAAGGAGGTACTGGATACAATGAACGATGTAATTAAATCCAGCGAAACAAACGATTTTGAAAATTTTGAGGAGATGTTAGAAGAATCTCTCAAAAGTTTAAATACAAATGAAAGGGTTATGGGCACTGTTGTTGGCATTGCGCCAAACGAGGTTTTTGTTGACGTTGGCAGAAAACAGGCTGGTTTTATTCCGCTTGACGAGCTTTCTGCTGCTCCTGTTAACAATCCTGAGGATGTAGTTAAGATTGGTGACGAGCTTGAGCTTTTAATCATGAAGACTAACGATCAGGAAGGTACAATCATGCTTTCTAAGCGTAGAGTTGACGCTAAGAAAGGCTGGGAGATTTTAGAGAAAGCTTACGAAGCTAAAGAAATCTTAACAGGCGTTGTTACTGAAGTTATCAACGGTGGCGTAATCGTTATTGCTAATGATACAAGAGTGTTTATCCCTGCATCACAGGCTACTATGAACCGCGACGACAACTTAGAAGAGTTAAAGGGTCAGGAAGTATCCTTCAGACTTATCGAAGTTTCACAGCGTGGTAGAAGAAGAAAAGTTATCGGTTCTATCAAATCTGTTCTCAAAGACGAGTTTGCTGAACTCAGAGCTGCTTTCTGGGAGAATGCAGAAGTTGGTAAGACATACACAGGTACAGTTAAGACTCTCACTAACTACGGTGCATTTGTTGATTTAGGCGGCGTTTCAGGTATGATTCATATCTCTGAACTTTCATGGCTTAGAATTAAGCACCCTAGCGAGGTTGTTAATGTTGGCGATACTGTTGAAGTATACATCAAAGACATCAACGACGAGACTAAGAAGATTTCTCTCGGTTACAAGAAGACTGAAGACAACCCATGGGTAATCCTCGAGAAGGAGTATCCTGTTGGTACTGTTGTTAACGCTACTATCGTTGGTATGACAACATTTGGTGCTTTTGCTAACATCATTCCTGGTATTGATGGTCTTATCCATATTTCTCAGATCGCTAATAAGAGAATTGAAAAACCACAGGATGAGTTAAGCGTTGGCGAAGTTGTAGAAGCTAAGATTACTGCTATCGACTTCGAGAAGAAGCGCGTTAGCCTTTCTATCAGAGAGCTTCTCCCTGATGCTATGCCAGTAGCTCAGGAGCCTGTTGCTGAAGCAGCAGAAGAAGTTGCAAAAGAGGCTGAAGAAGCAGAAGAAGCTTAATATTTTACTTAA
>JAFVVB010000048.1 GCA_017502425.1 Ruminococcus sp.
CGAAGAGAAAATGATGTCAGTAATGCTCAAGCAGGGTTACGCACCTGAAGAGCAGTACAGAAAAAACGGCGATCAGGGTCCGTGGACTGACGTTTACGGCATGTGCGCTACGATGTATAAATGCATCACGGGTGTCGTACCTGAGGACGCACTCGACAGACTCCACGAAGATACACTGAAAAAACCGTCGCAACTCGGAATTAATATCGATAAGTCGTTCGAAGTAACTTTGATGTATGGCTTAGCGGTGAATAAAAACAACCGATGCAAAGATATGACCGAGCTCTTAGAGTTAACTGACAGAGCGATAATCAACAAGGAAGTTGAAGAAAAATTAATAGGAACTTCACAACCTGATTTATATAAAACTCAGGCGGCAGATGCTGATGATTTCAGAACTCAGGCAGCCGATGGCGATACTTTCAAAACCCAGATGGCTGACGGAATGTATGACGAAGGGTTAAAGGGATATGTGTACTCTGATGAGTACGACAATATGAACTTAAATCCTAAAACGCCATCAGCTGAGCCTAAGAAAAATAAAGCTAGCATCAATGCTATTGCTGTTGCAGTGGTAGCGATTTGTGCGGTTATAGTAATATCGTGCTTAGGCTACGCTATCAGCAATATCATTAATGATAGCGGCGAGCGTCAGCCTATAAATACAGGCAATGATGTATTTGATAATGCTGATGATTCAGATGACGATGCACCTATTTCGTTGACTAACTATAAAGGCTGGAAGAGCGCAGACGCTATTGAAGATCTGAATAGCAACGATATTGAATACAGTGTTGAATACGAATTCAGTTCGGTAGTTGCAAAAGATATTGTTATCAGTCACACTCCGTCTGCTGGTGAAACTATATACAAAGGCGACGAGGTTGTGCTCACTATATCCAAGGGAGAAGATAAATGTCCGTACGAATACAGCCAGAAAGTGGTTGTTAGTGCACCTAGTGGTTCAAGTAATGCTACGCTGAAGCTGTGCAACTGGGACGACGGTGAATGGGTTGATGCGTTTAAGTGCTCAGCTAAAGTAGGTAAAGATGGTATCTCCAATACCTACGGAGAAGGTATTGCGACAACACCGAAGGGAGAATTTAAACTCGGTGTGATTATCACTACTGATTCTCAGCTTAGTAATATCGATAATAGCCTGTGGCCTGTACAACCTGCTGATAAAAACACCTGCATAGTTGACGATTCGTACTCTCCTTACTATAATATGATAAAAGATATCAGAGAATTGCCGAGTGGCACCAGTTACGATCCTACCGGTAAACATCTGACTAACGGAGATTGTTCAGCTATGATGTTTATCGAGCATAACGGTGATGGTTATTCATCAGATAATGTTATTGCTGGTTCTGGTTCAGCTATTACGATTTGCGCTATGAACTATTCGATATCCGCGACCTATGGTTGTATTGATATATCTTCAAGCGATTTCTTTACTTTAGTATCAAAGCTTGATTATACTAAAAACACACACATTGAGACTTATGTAGAGTAGGGGTATTATGAGCAGAGGACACAGATATAAAAAAACACCGGTTAATAAAAAACCGATTATTATCAGCATAGTTAGTATAGTGGTAGCGCTAGCAGTAGCGGTTGGAGTATTCTTCTTTGTGAATGCTCCAAAAAAAGAAAGACCCCCTGTTGAGCAGGTGACGGTTACTGAAGAAAAACCTACTACTGCAACCGAAAAAACAAAACAAACTGAGGAAACTCAGATGACTTCGGAAAGTAACGTAAACGTTGACGTCCACAGCATAGAACAGCCTGATGAACTGACTGAGATGATTAACCATAGAGATGACCTTGACTATGATATAATTCAGAGTTTAGCATGTGAGCAGCTCGTAACAGTAAAAGGTGAAGGCACCAACGCTGAGATCAGATTCTATGAATTTATTAACGGTCAGTGGACTGAAGACGCTACCATACGATGCAGCGGCTTTGTGGGTCAGATGGGAACAGTTGATAAAATGTCAGAGGATATAAGCGGCACACCTAAAGGTTTTTATCCTGTCGGTGAAGCTTTTTATCGTAGTGACAAGCCTCAAACATCACTGGATATCTTCCAGATTACTGATGATACATACTGGGTAGATGATCCTGATTCAAAGTACTATAACCAGAAAGTTGAAGGTACAGCCAACAAAGATTGGGACAGCGCTGAGCATATGAATGATTACAGCACCTATGACTATGGCTTTGTTATCAACTATAATATGCCTGCAAAGTATAACGCAGGCTCTGCGATATTCTTCCACGTAGGCTATAAGCCAACGGCAGGCTGTGTGGCAACATCGGAAGAAATGGTGATGCAGTATCTTATAAAACTGAATAAAGCTAAGTCACCATACATCTTAATTGAGTGATAAATAAAAAGTCCCCCGCTTTCACTATGAAAGCGGGGGATTACTTATTTTATTAAACTTCTGAGTTGAATTGATAACGACTTAAGTATGTGTTATATGCATCAGCGAATGCTACGTTATCAGTACTCTTGAGTCTATCCAGATACTGGTGAGTACCGAGCTGTTTAGAATCGATTTCAATGAGTACGACAGCAGCGTTAGAGCAGTGGTCAGATACTCTCTCGTAGTTAGTAAGCAGGTCGGTGAGAATGAATCCGAGCACCATAGGGCTGTTACCCTGCTGGATACGTTTAGTGTGTTTAGCACGAGCCTGTAATACGAGTTCGTCGATAACTTCTTCGAGAGGTTCAACGAGCTTAGCACGTTCGATATCGCCTTCTGAGAAAGCTTCGGTGGTGAGATATAAAATCTCTTTGAGAGCTTCTGTGATAACTCCTATTTCCTTAGCAGTTTCATCAGAGAATGAAATCTTCTTATCGTGGAGTTCCTGAGCAGTGTCTAAGAGGTTGATAGCGTGGTCACCAATACGCTCAAAGTCACCGATGGTGTGCAATAGCTTTGTAATCTGCCAGTTTTCGTCCTCGGTCAGGTTAGCGTTAGAGAGCTTTATGAGATAGTTACCGAGTTTATCCTCATAGCTGTCGATGAGTTCCTCAGTTTCGTTGATTTTATCAACCATCTTTGCGTCGTAGTTGTTCATCAATTCGATAGCACGGTTGATGTTATCGTTAGCGAGCTGAGCCATCTCGATAGTGATAGCTGTGCACTTTGAAATAGCGAATGCAGGCATAGCCAAAAGTCTATCGTCTAAGATACCAAGAGGATCATTTTCTGAATTTTTATCATCTTTGATGAGGAAGTTAGCGAGATTCTCGAGCTGTTTACAGAATGGGCACAGCAATAATGAAGTAGCTACATTGAAGATAGTGTGTACCATAGCTATACCGAATGTGTCAATGTCGGAATTTACAAAAGCGAAATTGAAGATAGCATTAGCTGCATAGAACAGCGCAAGACATATAACAGTACCGATGATATTGAAAGAAATATGTACCACAGCAACCTTCTTAGCGTTTTTGGAAACGCCGATACTACTGATAAGAGCAGTGACACATGTACCGATATTCTGACCCATGATGATAGGAATAGCCATACCGTACGAGACGCCACCAGCCATAGCGAAAGACTGTAAAATAGCAACTGATGCAGCAGAGCTCTGGATAATACCGGTGAATGCAGCACCTACCAATACACCTAAGACAGGGTTGTTGAATGCTACTAATATCTCCTGAAATTCAGGCATTTCTGATAAAGGTTCCATCGCATCACCCATAAGACCCATACCGCACATAAGTACCGCAAAGCCTACGAGAATTGAGCCGATGTCCTTCTTTTTCTGCTTGCTTGAGAGCATAATCAGAAGAATGCCGACAAATGCAAATACCAAAGAGAAGTTAGCCGGTTTTAATAAACTCATCCATATGTTATCACCTTCGATACCAGCAAGTGATGTAATCCACGCGGTAAGGGTGGTACCGATGTTGGAACCCATGATAACACCGATAGTTTTACCAAAATGCATGATACCTGAGTTAACAAGTCCTACGAGCATTACTGTAAGAGCTGATGATGACTGGATAGCAATAGTGATACCTGCACCCAGCGCCATACTCTTGAACAGGTTGTCCGTCATTTTCGACAGAGCCGACTCGAGTTTACCACCAGCCATTTTTTCTAGTCCGGAGCTCATAACGTTCATACCGTATAAGAAGAACGCAAGTCCTCCGAATAACATAATGATGTTGATAATTGACATAAATTCGCCTACTTTCTATGGAAAGTCAGAAATGTTAAATTTTTGTAACTAACACTCTAATTATGCCGATACTATGTTAAATCAACAAGTGCGTTATGTTAAATCTATGTTAAATCCATAAGACTTTTGCATGTGAATTATGTAACGATTATTATGAAATTACTTTTACTGATAAAGGGCTGACTCACTAATCTTACGTGAGTCAGCCCCTTTAACTTTGTTTTAATGTTTTTTATCAGTTATCTATCGCTTTTTTGCGGTCGCTACCGTCTTTTAAGAGCAGTCTAAGAGTTTCAGCGTCGTCTTTTTCAAGTGCTGTTTTATACTCGTTTAATGAATTGACGATACTGTCTATCTCAAAAATCAGGTTATCTTTATTCAGCAGGAACAGTTCTGTCCACATATTTTCGTTGAGTTTTGCAACTCTTGTCAGGTCTTTGTATGAACCTGCGGAGAAGCCTTTATGCACTTTAGCCTGAGGGCTTTTTACGTACGCATTAGAAACAATGTGTGCAAGCTGAGAGGTAAAAGCAATGATTTTATCGTGGTTTTCAGGTGTAGTAACAGTAACGGTTGAAAAACCGATGGATTTTATCAAAGCTGTTACGTTTTCAAGAAGAGATATATTGTCGGTATTTTCAGGAGTCAGTATCATCGATGCGCCCAAAAACAAATCTGCTTTTGAATACTTAAAACCCGAGTGATGCAGACCTGCCATAGGATGACCTCCAATAAACGAAAAACCGTTATTTTTCGCTATTTCAAAACAAGCTTCACATATGTCACGCTTGATACCGCCACAATCAATAACTACACAGTCTTTTTTTATAAGAGTAGCTTTTTCTTTCAGGAATTCTATGGTAGCTTTCGGATATACAGACAAAAGTATGTAGTCACAATTGCTGATATTATCGTCATCGAGCACATAGTCTGTGGCATTATCCATTAATGCGTAGCTGTTTATGGTACTGTCAAGGTCAAAACCGTATACTATATGCTCGGTGTTGCGCTTTATAGCTTTACATAAAGAGCCGCCTATAAGACCAAGTCCTACTACTGCTATATTCATTATAATACCTCCATGAGCGTTTTCACTTTAGAAGCAACATCATCAAACTGCTCAGGTGTCAATGACTGAGCACCATCACACAAGGCGTTGCGTGGGTCGTTATGAACTTCTATCATAAGTCCATCAGCACCTGACGCAGTAGCAGCTAAAGCCATCGGTTTTACAAGTCGGCTGACACCGCATGCGTGGCTAGGGTCAACGATGATAGGAAGATGGCTTAGCTCTTTGAGCATAGGAACAGCTGCTAAATCAAGTGTGTTTCTGGTGTATGTTTCAAATGTACGTATACCACGCTCGCATAAAATGATATTTTCGTTTCCACCAGCCATGATGTACTCGGCACTCATCAGACATTCCTTCATAGTGTTAGCAAGACCACGTTTTAATAGTACAGGTTTTTTGGTTTTACCCAGCTCTTTTAATAATTCAAAATTCTGCATATTTCTTGCACCGACCTGAATCAAATCAACGTCATCAAAAAGTGGTAGGTGGTTAGCGTTCATAATCTCGGTAACGATAGGCATACCTGTTTCTTTTTTAGCGAGTTTCAGTAGTTCAAGTCCGTCAGCCTGCAATCCCTGAAAATCGTATGGCGAAGTTCTTGGTTTGAATGCGCCGCCTCGAAGTAAGGTTGCACCTGAATTTTTCACACTTTTAGCAATTTCTATTATTTGCTCTTCTGACTCTACCGAGCACGGACCTGCGATAATAGCAAAGTTTCCGCCACCGATTTTTACACCGCTTACATCAATAATGCTGTCATTAGGGTGGAACTTTCTGTTTGCACTTTTGAATGGTTCGGAAATTCGCTTTACTTTCTCTACGATTTCTAAGTTTTCTAAAAGCTCGATGTCGATTTTACTGGTGTCACCTACTAAACCTAAGATGGTTGTATACTCACCTTTTGATAAATGAACACTAAGGTTCTGACTCTCAAGCCAGTTAATTAAATTTTCAATCTGATTATCATTTACTCCCTGTTTGATGATAGCAATCATAATTAAACCTCCAAAAAAAGAAAGGGTCCGCAGTCTTTACTGCGAACCCAAAAATAAGTTAAAAATAATAACGCCCAGTTAATTGCAGCAAAAAACTCTTCTACTATTTAGTGTTGTAATAGTAAAAGTAATAATAGTATTTTGCTGATGTGTTTAAGTTTTTCATATATATCACCCATTTAAAGCGTTAAACTAACTATACACCCATTAATTCAGAAAGTCAAGACTAAAATAAAATTTTTATGGTAGTTCCCTTATTAAGCTCGCTATCCACGGTGATTGATGCGTTATGATACAGCGCACCGTGTTTTACGATAGATAAACCGAGACCGGTTCCGCCGATTTCTTTGGAGTGGCTTTTGTTAACACGATAGAAACGCTCGAAAATTCTAGGAATATCGTCTTTGGGAATACCGATACCGCTGTCGCTGACGGAAAGCTCAACACCGTCTACGCACTGGCGTATTGTTACTGTTACGTCACCGTTTTCCTTATTATACTTCAGTGCATTATCGCACAGGTTGTAAACCATTTCTTCGATTATCTTATAAACACCGTTAATGTGGCATTTATCACCGATTAAGCTAAAGGTGATGTTACGTTTTTTAGCTATCGACTCAAGTCTTGTTATAACGCTATCGCAAAGTGTGTATAAATCGATGCTCTCATCGTTGATTTTCACGTTGCTTTCTTCGAGCTGGCTGAGCTTTATGATATCTTCAACTAAAGTGATAAGTCTACCTGACTCGTCGTATATTTTCCCCGAGAAACGCTTAATGTCCTCAGGACGTGCAATACCGTCACGCATAATTTCAGCGTAGCCCGAGATAGAAGTCAGCGGAGTTTTCAGCTCGTGCGATACGTTTGCGGTGAATTCTCTTCTGAGTCGGTCTTTGTTCTGGCTTTCGTATTTGAGTTCTTCCATCTGCTGGAGAATACGGCTGTTTTGAGAGTTGATTTTATCCATAAGCGGGGAAAACTCTTTGTACAGTTCGTTAGTGTCTGGATTTTCAATGTCTATATCATTGATAGGGTCAATGATAGAAACCTTGACCGCACGCATAACAAAGCACGTAACAACGCTTGGGATAATCACCATAGAGCAGTAGTAAGCCCATATGTGAGTTATGTCACCGGTAGCTATGTACTCGGTAGCCATAATAACGAGTACGCATAAAAGAGTCACGCAGAAGGTGACCAGAAAAATATTGACTAGTGTCTTTTTTCTCATTTTGCTTCACCGATTTTGTATCCTATACCACGAATGGTTTCGATAAGATGGCCTGCGTCGCCGAGCTTCTGTCTGAGAGTACGGATATGAACATCAACCGTGCGGTTTTCGCCGTCAAATGAGTATCCCCAGATTTTGTCTAAAATCTGGTCACGTGAGAGAACGATATCGCGGTTTTCAAGCATCAGACATAAAAGTTCGAATTCCTTTAAAGTAAGGTGTACTTTCTCGTCGTTTACTTTGACTCGATGCTTTTCAGGACATACATAAAGATTTTCTATATGATATTCAACCTGATTTTCCTGTGGAGTAGCACGACGTAAAACAGCCTTGATTCGAGCGATTAGTTCCATGATGCCAAATGGTTTAGCTACATAGTCGTCAGCTCCTAAGTCAAACGCCTTTACTTTATCGATTTCACTGCCTTTAGCAGTAATCATGATAACCGGAATATTTTTAGTCAGAGAGCCCTGGCGTATTTTCTGGAGGATTTTGAGACCGTCTTCTTCAGGTAGCATAACGTCAAGTAAAATGAGTTTAGGGATTTTTTCGTCGAGTTGAGCAAAAAACTCACTCGGACGCTCGAATCCCATCGCTTTGTATCCGGTGGAGTTGAGAGTGTAGATAACCAGCTCTCTGATATTAGGATCGTCTTCAATAAAATAAATCATAGTGTCACCTCTGTGGTCAGCTCTTGATTTTCAATGTTTTTAGTTTTGCTTTGAGCTTATCGCCTATGCGATAGCTTTCTAGTGCTTTACTTATAGTTTTATTATGAGTCCATGGTGGTAGTACTTTGCTTTCAATATAGGGAAAAGCAAAGTTGTATTGCTTGGCTAAAGCGGTTGCGAAATACCACGCTATCATCATGTTGACGTAGTATTCGTCACTTCTGATTTCTGACACGAGCTTCAAGTGCTCTTTATTAAAAGCTTCGTCTAAATAAAAACTAAGCAGCATACCTATGCCGTATCTGATGGTGTAGGTGCTGTCTGAAGCTATCCATACTTTTATATGTTCATAAAGCGTGTCTGTATCTTTTTTGAGCGCTTTCGGTCTTACGCTGTCACAAGTAGCCCAGTTATCGATATAGGGCAGAAATTCTTCAATCAGAGAAAGTGCGTGCGTAAAATCCTTGACGTTTTCTATCAGAAAACCGTGCAGATGATTTTCTTCTAAATATGTATGCGGTAATGTATTCAAATAGTCGTCGCATACTTTCTCTCCCGAGAGAGATTTAGCAAGTTTTCGAAGTACAGGAGTACGCACACCGATTATTTTTTCTTCTTTTATAGTGGGAATCAGCTTTTTTGTGAAGTTTTTGTACGCATTATCCCTGTTATCAAAAAGAAATGATTGAATATCTTGCACTGTTTTTACAGCAATGATTTCAGTATTATCCATTTTTTAAGTATAGCACACATATTTTATAGTTTCAATATAGTATCTTTTATGGTATACTTTAAAAAAACAAAGGAGTGAATAATATGAAAAAAGTATTTGACTTTATATCATCCGGTCCTGCGATTTTGACTGCGGCTATTGTTTTTGTGTGCGGGCTGATTATTCTGCTGGTTATAGCGAGAATAATAGAAAAAGCTATGTCTAAAACATTGATGGACATATCTTTGCAGAAATTTTTCATAAAAACTTTTAAAATAGTCGGTATTATACTTTTACTGATTTGTTCTTTGTCAACTGCAGGGATATCGACCACGGGGCTTATTGCTGGATTTTCTGCTGCGGGTGCTGCTGTCGCGTTAGCACTCAAAGACAGCTTGGGCAATTTAGCGGGAGGCATAGTGCTTCTGATTACACATCCGTTTGTGACGGGAGATTATATCGAGATGGGAGATTACTGTGGTACTGTCAAACAGATTGATATTTTGCAGACCACTCTGCTCACCGTAGATAATAAAACGGTTATCATACCTAACGGGTTGCTTTCTTCTGATGAAGTGGTTAACTACACTAAAGAAGAGAAAAGAAGAGTTGACCTTGTTATTCCTATCAGCTACGATAATGATGTAGAGTGTGCAAAGGCATCGGTATTAAAGGCTGTGAAAAAGGAAGATAAAGTTATTAAAAACGAAGATGTTTTTGTGCGAGTAACCGAGTATTCGGATAGCTGTGTGAACCTTTCTGTCAGAGTATGGTGTAACACCGAAGACTACTGGGACGTTTATTTTAATCTTTTAGAAAGTATCCGTGTATCATTTAAAGAAGACGGCATAGAAATTCCGTATTCCAGAATTGATGTGCATATGGTTGAAGATAAATAAGAAAAAGCTCCGATTTTTTCGGAGCTTTCTTTATATGTATTTTACTATATCTTCAGTCTTTTTACGCTTTTTAGCTCGGATTTTATCGTCAGTTTTTGCGTATCCTAACGCTACTACTAATCTCACAGGATGCTCAAGACCACATATCGCACGGATTTTCTTATCATCAAACCAGCCTAAGATACACGTAGAAAGTCCAAGCTCACTAGCCTGATAAACGATGTGGGAGCATACTATTCCGATATCTATGGAGCGATAGTCATTGCCTTTGAGCTTTGCTCCTGCTGCGGCACTTCTTACATACGGCATTTCGGATATGACAAGCATAACAGGTGCATCGCTACTGAATTTATTCATACCCATCGACTGTGTAGCTTTAGCTACCTTTTTTGCATTTTCGTCAGTACATACTGTAATGAAGTACGGCTGTGAGTTACACGCAGAAGGGGATAAAACAGCTGTGTCGATAATCTCCTTTATTTTTTCTTTTTCCACCTTTTTCGATGCATCAAAGTTTCTGCATGACTGTCTTATATTTGCGAGTTCTTTGAAATCCATAGTATCTCCTTTTATAAAAAGTGCACCCTGTTTGGGTGCACCGTTTTATTTATTCTTCAATGAATCCGAAAGCTCTTTGATAGCTAAGAACGATTCGTCTGAGATAACGTGTTCCATTTTGCACGCATCTTTAGAAGCAATATTTTCATCAACACCTATCAGCGTCAGAAAACTTGTGAGCTCTGTGTGACGTTCGTACATTTTCTCAGCGATATTTTTGCCTTCTTCGGTGAGTTTCAAGAAACCTTCTTTCGTAGAGGTGACGAAACCATTGCTTTTAAGAAGTCCGAGAGCACGGCTCACGCTGGGTTTAGAAAATCCCATGTGTTCGCTGATGTCTATCGCACGAACAGACGGATTCTTTTTTGATAAAACGAGAATGCTTTCTAAGTACATCTCGCCTGATTCCTGAATGGACATAGTAAACTCCTTAGGGTTTTAGTTTAGGCTTTCGAAAACATCAGCGATGATTTCACGCTCATCCATATGATATTTAACGCCTCTGATTTCCTGATAATCCTCGTGACCTTTACCCGCTAAAACGATGATGTCGCCGTCTTTGGCGTTTTCGATACAGTAGCGAATAGCTTCGACACGGTTAGGAATGATGATGTATTTACCTTCTGTTTTATCAAGACCGACTTTGATGTCCTTGATGATGTCCATAACGTCTTCGAAACGTGAGTTGTCTTCCGTGATGACAGAAAGGTCGGAAAGTCTGCCTGATACCTCGCCCATTTCATATCTGCGGTCTTTAGGTCTGTCGCCGCCTGCACCGAACATAGTGACAAGACGAGCAGGTTTATATTCTTTGAGGGTGGTGAGGATATTTTCCATCGAGATAGCGTTGTGAGCGTAGTCGATAAGGATAGTATAGTTTCCTGCAACCGGTACAGACTCCACTCTGCCTTTTACTTTTACTTCATTAAGACCGTTGATGATGTCTTTATCTTCTAGATCGAAATGACGGCATACAGCAATAGCAGCGAGTGCATTGTATACAGAGAATCTGCCAGGTATTGCAACGTCCACACTAAGCTCTTTTTTACCTGTTGTGTTAAAATGTACACCGATATATCCCGGACGTGCGATGAGAGAATCATCGTGTGCTACTAAGTCAGCGTCAGCGGAGAAACCGTAAGTTTCGATTTCACATACGTGGGCTTTAGTAACTTCTTCCCATTTTTCGTCGTCGCGGTTGATAAGACCGATTTTACATTGTTTGAATAAAATACTCTTGCACTGTAAGTATTCGTCTATATCTTTATGCTCAGCTTTACCGATATGGTCGTTAGAGAAATTAGTAAAAATACCGTAGTCAAAAGTAATGCCGTCAGTACGGTGCCACTTAAGACCGAGGGAAGAAGCTTCGATTACCATAGCTTTGCAGCCTTCGTTTACCATCTTTCTCATAGCCTGCTGGATTTCATATGATTCAGGGGTAGTGTTATTTGTTTTATAAATCTGGTTATCGATTACAATACCTAAAGTGCCGATAGTAGCGGTTTTGATTCCTGCTTTTTCTAAAATAGAGCGAATCATAGCTACTGTGGTAGTTTTTCCTTTAGTACCTGTGATTGCTATGGTTTTGAGCTCATTTGCAGGATGACCGAAATACTCAACGCTCATCATAGCGAGAGCTATACGAGTGTTCTCGGTTTTGATAACAGTGATGTTATCCGGTGCGTCGTATTCATCTTCTACGATAAGAGCCACAGCTCCTTTTTCGATAGCATCAGGAATAAATTTATGACCGTCTACGTTGAAACCTTTGAGACAAACAAAGGCGCAACCAGGTGTAACTTTTCTTGAGTCATAAATAACATCAACGATATCTTTGTCAACACTTCCCTGTAAAACGGTATGCTCACACTGTGTAAGTAGCTGTCTGAGTTTCATAAAAATTTCCTCCGTATATAAATCTCCTAGCATGTCTTTGAGTTAGTGTTAATATATATTACTATATTAATCAGTATATTAAATCTACAACTTTTTTAGTCTGATGTCAAACGGATTATTTTACTGTTCTAAAGCATTTTTAGTAAAAATACCCTAAAATTTGTGAAATGAGGTGAGAAAAGCTTGTATTTTTCTTTCAAAGAATTAACAATTAAGGTAATGTAATATGTAGTTAAAAATCGAAGAAAGTCAATTGACATCTTGCACAAATCAATTCTCGGCATAATTCATAAAACAAAGCAGGTCAATTTATGCACTACTTACAATAAAGCGAAAATTCATCGTCAAATCCACCAAAACAAAGCTTATATTTTATTGTTTTAGATAAAAAGTACAAAGGGAGTTGAAAAAAGCAGTGTGCGTATGATAAAATTTAGGTACAGTGATATAGTGCCGTCGAAACGGATTTGCGACGGTTGCTGACACTATCCGAGCTAGCTCGGAATGAAATTTTTATAAGAAAGGAAATCCGACAATGAAAAGAATTTTAGCTATGATTCTTGCCGTATTAATGATGGCTACATTATTTGTAGGCTGCGGCGAAAAAGAAGGTGCAGGCGGCAGTGCTACTGCACTCGAACCAGAGCAGGGCGCTAAACTTAAGGTTTGGGCTCCAGATGCTGCTCAGGAAGTTTTCAAGGCTCAGTGCCAGGCTTTCGTAGATCAGTATCCAGATGCTGGTATTACATTTGAAGTTGTTGTACAGGGCGAAGGCGACGCTGCTGCTCAGGTACTTAATGACCCTGAGGCTGCTGCTGACGTATTCAGCTTTGCTTGCGACCAGCTCAACAAACTTAACGACGCTGGCGTTATCGCTCCAGTAAACACAAAACTTTTAGAAGACGTAACAGCTAGAAACTCAGAAGATTCTGTAAAAGCTGGTACACTTCCATTCAACGGCCAGGATACACTCCTTGCTTACCCAGAAACAGGCGACAACGGTTACTTCCTCTACTATGATAAGAGCGTAGTATCTGAAGAAGACGCTAAGACACTCGAAGGCGTATTCGAAGCTTGCCGTAAAGCTGGCAGAAAGTTCATCATGGACGCTGGTAACGGTTTCTACTCATGTATCTTCCCATTCACTGGTGGTCTTAGAATCGAAGGCCTCGAGGGTGAGGAAAACGATACTCAGAAATTCAACGATTACAACGAAGAAGAAGTAGTTGCTGCACTCGAAGCTTTCGCTAAACTCTTCCACGAGTATGACGATATTTTTGAGAGTGGCGAAGTTGCTAAGATTCCTTCAGGTTTTGCTGAGAATCCTAAGTCAGTTGCTGCTGGTATCGACGGTAGCTGGGATGCTGCTACTATCCAGAATGCACTCGGCGATGATTTCGGCGCAGTTAAACTTCCTACAATCGACGTTAACGGCGAAGCTAAGCAGATGGTATCTCTCCACGGCTACAAGCTCATCGGTGTAAACGCTCAGTCTAAGTTCCCTAACGCTGCTCAGCTTCTTGCTAACCACCTCACAAGTGAGGCTTGCCAGCTCGAGCGTGCAGAGAAGATCTCTTGGGGTCCTTCAAACATCAAGGCTGCTGAATCAGATGCTGCTAAGAACAACGTAGCTATCTCAGCTGCTCTTGACCAGGCTAAGTTCTCTGTTCCACAGATCAACATGTCTTCTACATTCTGGGATCCAATGGGTAACCTTGGTAACAACCTCTTCAAAGAAGACGCTAAGTATGATACAAAGACTCTCACAGAGCTCTTAGAGAAGACTATCGTTAACATCAGAGACGAATAGGAATAGGTCATATCTTTTATTCTTTAATTTTTTTGATTTAATATGATTTTGGTCAGACAGCCTTTGCGCTGTCTGACCGCACATTTTGAATGTGGTGTTTTGGATGCAAGTATTTGCTTCCAGATACTTGCATGAGACATTGAGGAAGTGAACTGATGAAATATATTGAATATATGCAGCTCAATCCTTTCCAGAGATTTTGGTACAACTTTTCAACTGCTATGAAAGCTTTTCCTGGAAAAGTAAAGGCTTTCTTCGTTGCTATCGGAACATTAATTGTTAATTTCTTCAAAGGAATCGGCAAAGGCGTTGCGGCTTATGTATCAAGATTTATAAAAGGTGACTGGGCTACTAAGTTATCTTACATAATCATGGGTACAGGTAACTTCTCAAAAGGACAGTATATCAAGGGTTTACTGTACTTCTTACTTGAGATTGCTTACATAGCATACATGATTTTCTTCGGTTGGGGATACATGAAGAAATTCCCGACATTAGGTACAGTTGAACAGGGCATGCAGATTAACCCTGCAACAGGTGGTTATGAGCTTATGCCTGGTGACTACTCTATGCTTATCTTACTTTATGGTGTACTTACCATAGTTATTACTGCTATCTTTTTAGTAGTTTATGTTGTTAACACAGTATCTGCTTATAAAATCCAGCAGTCTGTATTAGCAGGTGAAAAGCCAGCTACATTCAAGGAAGAGCTCAAGGACCTCCTTGATAACAGATTCCATGTTACACTGCTTGCTTTCCCAACACTCACTATCTCGGTATTTACTATCTTACCGCTGGTATTCATGATTTTGATTGCATTCACTAACTACAACAAGGCTCATCTTGCTCCTGGTAAGCTGTTCACTTGGGTAGGTTTTGAGACATTCTCTGAGATTTTCGCTATGACAGAGGGTGCATCAAAGGGTGCAACATTCATTGAACTTACAAAATGGACACTTATTTGGGCTGTATTCGCTACCGTACTCAACTATCTGTTCGGTATGATTTTAGCCCTTATGATAAATAAAAAAGGTATCAAATTTAAGGCATTGTGGAGAACACTGTTCGTTATTACAGTAGCTGTTCCACAGTTCGTAACACTTCTTCTGATGAACCAGATGCTCCAGGTTGATGGTGCAGTAAACGTTCTTCTGATGAATCTGGGACTTATAGATAAGGGAATTCTGTTCCTCAACAGTACGGCGCTGATAGCGAGAATTACGGTTATCGTCGTCAACTGCTGGATCGGTATTCCATACACAATCCTTATTACATCAGGTATTCTTATGAATATTCCTGCTGACCTTTATGAGAGTGCTACTATCGACGGTGCAGGCCCTGTGAGATCATTCTTCAGTATCACACTGCCATACATGCTGTTCGTTACTACACCTTATCTTATCACTAACTTTATCGGTAACGTTAACAACTTCAACGTTATCTACCTTCTTACTACCGGTGGCCCAAGTACAGAAAACCTGTATCAGGCTGGTTATACCGACCTGCTCGTTACATGGCTGTTCAAACTGACCATGAACTCTCAGGACTACAACTTAGCTGCTGCCGTTGGTATTCTTGTATTTATTGTTTGTGCTACTCTTTCACTTATCACATTCAATCTTACAAAATCTGCTAAGAACGAGGAGGAATTCTCATGATTAAAAGTTATAAGCTCAAGAGAGGCCTCGCTAATGGTTTTATCTATCTCGTTCTTTCTGTACTCGGTCTCATCTGGATTTCACCACTTGTATACCTTGTACTTCACTCATTCAGAGACGAAGGTCTTGCAACAGTATCATACCTGCTTCCAAAGACCTATTCATTCAAAAACTACATTGATCTGTTCACAGATACAGCTACTCTGAACTTCCCTAAATGGTTCATGAATACTCTTATCGTAGCGATCTTCAGCTGTATTATCTCTACACTCGCTGTATTGATGGTAAGTTACAGCTTCTCACGTCTTAGATTCAAGGCTAGAAAACCTTTGATCAACGTTGGTATGATTTTAGGTATGTTCCCTGGATTTATGACTATGATTGCTATCTACTATCTGTTAAAGGCAATGAATCTTACCCAGACATTACTCGCTCTCGTTATCTGTTACAGTGCCGGCGCGGGACTGGGATATCAGATTTCTAAGGGCTTCTTCGATACTATTCCTAGAGCGCTCGACGAAGCGGCTACTATCGATGGAGCTACCAGAAATCAGATTTTCTGGAAGATTATCCTTCCTATGTCAAAGCCTATCGTTGTTTACACAGTTTTGACATCTTTCATCGGTCCTTGGACCGACTTCATTCTTGCGAAAATCATCATGGGTGATAACCGTGACAACTACACAGTTGCTATCGGTCTCCAGACCATGGTATCGCTTGAGTTTAAGGCAGCTTACTTCAAGCGCTTCTTAGCAGGCTCTGTTATAGTTGCTGTTCCTATCTCCATCCTGTTCCTGTTCATGCAGCGTTACTACGTTGAAGGCGTTACAGCCGGTGGTGTTAAGGGTTAATAGAAACTTAAAAGGGCGGATTCTTCCGCCCTTTTTGTTTAGCTGAAATTGATGGATTTATTCATCGGTTTATAGAAAAGGATTGATAAAATGAAAAAACTTATTTGTGCTGTGCTTGCCTTATGTATAGCTCTTTCGTGTGCACTGTGTGGTTGCTCTTCCTCTGGAGACCCTGTGGAAAATAATAAGGTAGTGAAATCTGACGATAAATACAGAACTTTCTACCAGATATGGATCGGTTCTTTCTGCGATTCTAACGGCGACAAAACAGGCGATTTTGAGGGTATTATCTCAAAACTCGATTACTTGAATGATGGCGACCCTGACACAGGCGATGATTTAGGTGTTGATGGTATCTGGTTATCACCAATGATGCCTTCATACTCGTATCATAAATATAACGTAAGGGACTATTTTGATATTGACCCTGAGTTCGGTACACTCGAGATTTTTGACAAGTTCATAGCTGAATGTGATAAGCGTGGTATTGCGGTTATTATCGACCTCGTTGTTAACCACAGCGCTAATGATCACCCGTACTTTGAGAAAGCTTGTGAAGAGCTCGATAAAGGTAAGACTGACGGCTATGCTAAATACTACAACTTCTCGAATAAATCTGATACCACTCACAGTCGTAACTCAGGTACTGGCTACTACTATGAAGGTCAGTTCTCTCCTGAGATGCCTGACTGGAACTTAGCATATGAGGGTACCAGAGAATACTTTGAAGAAGTTGTTAAATTCTGGCTTGACCGTGGTGTTGACGGTTTCAGACTTGATGCTGTTAAGTATTTTTCTGATGAGAATACCGATGGCATCGAATTTATGAAATGGTTCTACGATATGGCGAAAGGATATAATCCTGACGTATATATGGTAGGTGAGGACTGGGAAGATCCGGGTACTATCTATGAGCAGTACAAATCAGGTATCGACAGTTTCTTTAACTTTAAATTTGCAACTGCTACCGGTGAGTTCGCTACAACCGGCAGAGGCGGTCAGACAAAGAGCTTCGCATCAGCTCTTAAAAAGTATGATGATAATATCAAAAAGCGTAGCGAAACTGCTATCAACGCAAACTTCCTGACTAACCACGATATGGTTCGCGTAAGAAATAATCTCTACGATTATGAGCAGAAATTTGCGGCTGCTTTGTATATGCTTTCTCCGGGTAACTCATTCACATACTATGGTGAGGAAATCGGTATCGAAGCTCCTAATACTACTAATGACGCATCATATCGTACAGCTATGATTTGGGATAACGAAAATCTTCCTAATATCTATGTTAACGGTGTTGCTGAAGTTGAAGAAAACGAGCTTGGTGGCGTTAAGCAACAGCTCGAAGACCCTAACAGCTTGCTTAATGCATACAGAAGAATTATCAAGCTGAGAAACCAGAATCCACAGATAGCTCGTGGTGATATCACTAAAACACTGGATTCAAATGATCCGTACTTAGGTGGTTATTACATTGAGCATGAGGGCGAGACGGTTCTTGTTATTCACTACGGTGGCGATGAGACACTTGAGTATGAAATTACTGACGATATACTCAAGGGAGCAGAGTTCAGAGGCGGTTGCGTAGCAACCAGCGTCGAAGACGAAGCTTACGCAACTGAAGAAACAGTTCAGTTTAAAAACGGCGTACTTACAATGCCACCATTCTCAACTGCTGTATTAAAAGCTAACTAAATATATCTTGAGAAACCGACTAAATTACTGGTCGGTTTTTCTTTTTGTCTATTATTATGCGGATATCTCCAAAACAAAACCATTATTATACAAACACACACCGACAAAAGCGAAACTGAATACAGCTTATAATAAAGTCACTCAAAAGAAAAGGATGACTGAAATGGCATATAAAGAAGCTGTAAGTAAAGAACGTGTGATAACATATGACACCTCAAAAGTTGCACGAGAGGTGGTTATTCACATAGTGTATTTTGTTAGTGGAGTGCTGGTGTCAAGAGGTGCTGTGCTGGGGGATATGTCGCCTTTTGGAGCATCGTTTGCAGCGGCAATTCCGTTTTCGTATATGCCCGCGGGTCTTTTAGGAAGCATAATAGGCTTTTTGATAAGAAACCCGATAGATAGCTTCAGATACATAGCTATTGTTATATCAATAGGAGCACTCAGGTGGGTATTAAATGAATTCAAAAAGGTGTCTGAAAACAGGTTTTTTCCGTGTGTAGTTGCGTTTATTCCTGTTTTTGCGACGGGTGTCGCGCTTACTTTCACCAGCACAAGCGAAATATCACAGATAAGCCTTTGTATGATGGAGGCTGTGATTTCAGCAGCTGGAGCGTATTTTATGGGATTGACATCGAATTTATTTTTAAGTCAGAAAAGCCTTTTTTCGTTATCGAATCAGGAGCTTGCGTGTATATCGATGTCGGGGTGTATACTACTACTATCACTCACAGCACTTAGTATCGGAGATATATCGGTCGGTAGGATACTTGCGGTGGTTGTAGTGCTTTTTGCGGCACGGTATGGTTATGTTTCTGGCGGTAGTATTACGGGGATATCAACAGGAGTAGTGTTTTCGCTTAAGTCAAACGATATGATTTTTCTGTGCGCAGGATATGCTTTCGGTGGATTGATGGGTGGACTTTTTGCTCCAATCGGTAAACTGGCAGTTGCAATCGCTTTTCTCATATGTAGCGTAACTATGTCTTTTACTACTAATGATAATGGGGTTATTTTTGCGATATTTATAGAGAGTTTAGTAGGAGCCACGGTGTTTTTACTACTACCGAAAACCATAGGAAATTATGTTAGTAACGTATTCTCAGACAAATCATCAGAGAATAATAATGAAGCTGTCAGACGTGCTGTTACGATGAGGTTATCATTTGCTGCAAAAGCACTTTCTAACGTCAGTACATGTGTTAATTCAGTGTCGGACAAACTCTCAAGACTCTATACTCCTAACGCTCAGTGGATATATAATAACGCTATTTCACATGCGTGTACAAAATGCGGAATGAGATACTACTGTCACGAAAAACTCAAAGATGATACTAATAAGGACTTTCACCGGTTAACAGATATTTTGAAAAAACAGGGCTTTGTGAAAGAAAAAGATATTGAGGATAATTTCAAGAAGCGTTGTTGCAGAATCAGTGAACTTGTAGGGAGTATTAACGATAGTTACAAAGACTATCTTTCGTGCGAGTCAGCAAGACGTAGAATTACCCAGATTCGCTCGGTGGTAGCGGGTCAGTTTTCAGGTCTGTCCGATATACTGGAAGATTTATCTGATGAATTTGAAAACTACGAGCGTTATGATATGGCGTGCAGTCAGCGTGTGATAGAGTCTTTATCGGCTATCGGATTATTCGTAGTTGATTGCTCGTGTGTTATTTCAAAAGGTAACGCAATGATGGTGGAAGCAGAGCTTGTGCTAAGTAGTAAAATGAATATATCAAAAAGTCAGGTCACACGTGAAATTTCTCGTGCATGCGGAAGAATATTTGAGTCCCCATCTATCAGCTATGAAATGGACAGAGTGAGGCTTGTACTTCATGAACGACCTGAATTTGACGTTGAAATAGGCTCGAGTCAGCACGTGTATAATAACGGTGAGTTATGCGGGGATTGCATAAACTATTTCAATAACGGTATGGGAAGTACGGTAGCGATTCTATCAGATGGTATGGGTACAGGAGGCAGAGCTGCGGTTGATTCCAATATGGCTGTCAGCATAATGTCAAAGCTCATAAAAGCAGGACTAACGTATGATTGCTCGTTACAGGTGGTAAACTCATCACTTATGATAAAAAGCGAGGACGAGTCGATGGCTACACTCGATATAGTGGATTTTAACCTGTTTACGGGAAAAGCGAGGTTTTATAAGTCGGGAGCGTGCACAACATATATAAGAAAGAATAATAAGATACTAAAAAAGGATATGAGCAGTCTTCCGATTGGAATACTAAATGAGGTGAAGTTCTCGAAAGATGAAGTGAAACTGGGTGTTGATGATGTGGTGTTGATAGTGTCCGATGGGGTAGTGTCAAACGATGAAACATGGATAGAAAAAACACTTTCGTCGTGGAGTGACAGCATGGAGGAACTTTCGCTGTACATCACCGACGAAGCAAAAAAACGCCGTAATGACGGCTACGACGACGACATTACGGCGATTGCGATTAAGGTATTGAAAAATTAGATTTTTTATATGTTTTGACTATATCATTCATCAGACTGTATATACGCTCGGTAGCGTTAGTGCGTGAGCAATTTTTACAGTTTTCTTTCATCTGCTCGAGCAGATTCTCATCAGAGAGCAGGTTTTCTATCTGCTTAGCACCCTTAGCGCCTTTTTCCAGTACGATAGCTGCGTTTTTATCCACTAAGAAGTCAGCGTTCTGAGCTTCCTGACCAGGAAAGGCTTTGAATACTGCCATAGGTAATCCGCACGCTAAGCTTTCGCTGGTGGTAAGTCCGCCCGGTTTAGTGATGATAAGATCGGAAACGTGCATGTAATCCTCTACATTGTCGACAAAGTAAAAGAGCTTTGTCGGCTTTGTCTTGTCTGTGCTACGTTTGAAAGTTTTGCTGAGTTTAGCGCTCAATTAGTGTCTGAAACTCTCGCTGTGCTCATATATGAGTTTAGCGATATTAGCGTCGCTGAGTCCTGAGAAAAGCTGAGAATAGTCCTGAGTTTCAAACTCCTTTATGTTGCGGTTGAGCAGTTTTTCAAAAGCATCGTAGAGTTTAGCGTTTTTGCCTGTGATGACGATTATCTGAAAATCCTGTTCGATTTCCACTAAGTTCTCGTAGATTTTCAGAATATCGGTAACTCCGAAACTACCAGCCATAATTAGTACGGTAGGTTTATCACAAGAAAAATCAAGACGGCTTAGTGTTTCCGCTTTTCTTTTCTCGTCATCTTCATAAAAACTTGAGAATATAGGCATACCAAGAGGGAAGATACGGGATTTATCAACACCGTATTTTTTGGATAGATTATCCGCTGTGTCTTTAGTAGCGGTTATGTATGCGTCAATCTCGTTTCCTATGTAAGCGCGGTGTGGCATATAGTCGGTGATGATAGAAACGACGGGAAGGTCAACACCTCTGAATTCTTTTAAAAGCGACATCATACTAGATGCAAACGGATGACAAGTAACTACTATGTCAGGACTCTTTTCTTCTAAAAGAGGTAGTAGCTTTTTAGCAAACTGAGTCATCAAAGTATTTACAAGCTCTGATATAGGGGATTCTTTATCAGCGGATTTGTAAAAAGTTCCGTAAAGCTCAGGAGCATTTTTCGCGAGTGTTTTATATCCGAGTGTTACGGTTTTATTGAGAATAGAAGAGCAGTATTGTAAAGTGTCGATAATTTCAACGGTTGTACTTGAGTCTTTTGAAGTGATATAAGATTTGAGTGCATTTGATGCACGGTTGTGTCCGCCACCGGTTGATGCGGATAAAATTAGCACGTTCATATAAACAATCCTTTTACAAATTTATCTTAGTAAATCCTGTAAAAATCATTATATTATATTTTTAGTTGCAGTTCAATATGTATATTGTGAACAAATACAGAATAATCCTAGATAGTAAGCAAGATATTTTTGATAAATTTTATTTTTATTTCTATAAAAGATTATAAAAAAATTAGGTGTACTGTATTATATATCTGTAAATGAAGATTTACGGGAGGCGAGTTTAGTACATGGAAAATAATAATAAGAGAAATATAGCGGACACTATGGAGATTAACTCCATTATCGCGGAAACAAAAAACAGGTATAATACTGAGGAAAAAACGGTAAAAGGTGTACCGGTTGAAAATACACGTAACTATGCTAATCAGCACAGAAGTAATATCGAGGATAACTTCGTTTTATATGACGATGAAGTGGATATCACAGACGTTCAGAGAAAGCCTGAGAAGAAGAAAAATCCAAAGGCTAAAAAACGTGCTCTCGTAATAACTGTCGTGTCACTAATTATAGTTATGATTCTCGCTGGCGGATACTGTATTTACAGAGTGTTCGGTGAGTTTAAATATGCCTCTAATATTTACGTAAACGACATCGCTATCGGCGGTATGAATGAGCGAGAAGCTCAGAAGGTTTTAGAAGATGAGGAAGAAGCCCTCGCTAGTAAAATCAATATCATAGTAAACGCTGAGGATAAGAAAACTACACTTACTAAAAACAACCTCACTTATTCATTCAACACAGACGAGGTCCTCAAAAAAGCCAGAGAGTACTCCGAGGATACTTTGGTTCCAACAGGTGAGCAGAAGTATAAACTCGAGATTAAGTTTGACCAGACCGGAGCTAACGCTGCTGCTAAAACAGTAGCTGATGAGATTGATCAGGAAGCTAAAGATGCGGTTGTTACTAAGTTTGATAGCTCTAAAAAGGGTGCTTCAAGATTTACTATCGAGGATTCAGCTAAAGGTATTTCTATTAAGCAGGAGGCATTTGCTAAACAGCTTACTGACTTTGTAAAAGACGGTAAAGTCAGCGGTGTTATTGATGCTGAAGCTGATCTGATTGAGCCTAAGTATTCTAAAGAATACCTCCAGTCAAATATCAAGAAGCTTTCATCGTTTACTACTACTTCTACTAATAACAGTAACGGTAACGCTAACATGAAGCTTTCTTTAAGCAAGTGTAATAATTCCATCATCAATCCTGGTGATGTGTGGTCATTCAATAAATGTACAGGCGACTCCAACCAGACATCAAACGGTTATCTACCTGCCGGTGTTATCGTTGAGGGTAAGAGTACCACAGGCGTAGGTGGCGGTATCTGCCAGTCAAGTACAACTATCTATAATGCAACCTTGCTTTGCGGTATGGAAGTAGTTGAGCGTGAATGTCATTACTATAAATCCGTTTACGTTGATGCAGGTAGAGATGCTACTGTGGACTATGGTAACATCGACCTTAAAATGAAGAACATATTTGACTATCAGCTCTTTATGGAGTGCTATATGGATGGTGCAGTTCTTCACTGCAATATGTATGGTATTGAAAACCCTGAATTTGATAAGATTACTATCAGTTCATCTGTATCTTCATACTTCTCTGGTGGTTTCAGAGCTGAAACAAGCAGAACATACTTCAAAGGCAATAGCAAAGTAAAGACAGAAGCTTTACCAAGCTCAGCGTACTACACATCGGCTCCTTCATCAGGAAATGATTCTAACGCTGATGCTGACTCTAACGCAGGCTCATCTGCTAACTCTCAGACACAGCAGAACACTAACAACAACACATCAAGCGGTACTTCGTCAGGAAGTGACGGCGGTTCTACTGACCCAGGTGCCGGTGGCGGCG
>JAFVVB010000049.1 GCA_017502425.1 Ruminococcus sp.
ACAACGATGGCGACCTTTATTACTTCATGGATACTGAGACATGGGAGCAGGTTCCAATCAACGCTTCTATTCTTGGTGATAACTTCAAATTCGTTAAAGAGAATATGTCATGTAAGGTTCTTTCTTACAAAGGCAATGTATTCGGTGTTGAACCACCTAACTTTGTAGAGCTTCAGATCACTCAGACTGATCCTGGTTTCGCTGGTAACACAGCTACAAACGCTACTAAGCCAGCTACTGTTGAAACAGGTGCTGAGATTAAAGTTCCTCTCTTTATTGAAGAGGGCGAGATGGTTCAGATCGATACTCGTACAGGTGAATACCTCGGTAGAGCATAAGGAGTGTTTAGCATGACTTTATCTGAAAAAATTTCTTACATCAAAGGTTTAGCTGATGGTCTTGAGCTTGATAATGATAAGAAGGAAGTAAAAGTTCTTAATGCTATTATTGAGCTTTTAGATGATATGTCAATTGCTGTTGAGAGCATGGAAGATCTTTATGATGACCTTTCTGAGCAGGTTGACGCTATCGATGAAGATCTTACTACTTTAGAAGATGATTTCTACGATGATTGCGACTGTTGCGATTGTGACTGTGACGACTGTGATGATTACGATTGCGATTGTTGTGATTGTTACGATGATGAGGACGAGGCTTACTATGAAGTAACATGTGGTAAATGTGAAGAGCAGATTTGCGTAAGTGAAGATGTTCTTTTAGAGGGTGAGATTACATGCCCTAACTGCGGTGAGCTTCTTGAATTTGATTTCTCAGGATTATTTGACGAAGACTGCGAATGTGGTTGCGGTTGCTGTGATGATTCTGATGACTTCATGTCATAATATTTTTAACATTATTAACACCTCTCGTGTATTATAACGAGGGGTGTTTTTTTGCGCGCAAAAAAGAAATTATCAAAATTCCAGTACACATTCCGTAAAGTGTGCACTATCGTTGCTGTACTGATTATTTCGATTGTTATGATATTCGAGCTCACTATAAGAGATAGAATCGAATTAGCTATGACAGCACAGATTAAAAGTTCTTCTCATCGCGTAATAAATGAGTCAATAGACAAATTTCTGACTAATAATAGAGAAATTTGTAACGAGCTGATAGAATGCTCTTCGGATACTGAAAACACCGTTAAGTATATCTCAGAAAATATCCACTCTGTAAATTTATTAAAAACAGGTGTTACACAGTGTGTATCTGAAGCGTTGATAAACCATATGAACAAAGACGGGATAAACGTCAAACTTGGTAATTTCACTGGACTTAATCTGTTTTCTGATACCGGACCTAATATATATTTTGATATCGACGCCACACCGTGTGTAAGTTGTGAATTTATCAGTAGTTTCGAAAGTAGTGGTGTAAATCAGACAGTGCATCATATTAAACTTGAATTATTAGTTGATATTTACGTAGGAAATCCTATTAGAATAGAATCGATTAAGTTTAAAACAATGTATGAAGTTGCTCAGACAGTAGTAATCGGATCTGTACCGTCTGCTTATGGTACAATATCTAGATATTGATGTGATTTATGAATTTACTGTTAAAAACCTCAATATAGTGATAAAACCTATTGAAATCATATGCATATTGTGATAAAATATCTAGGATAATACATAATTAGGGGGATAGTGTCTTGACGGATAAAAGATTGACAGAAAATCAAGCAATATCTCAAGAGGAATATTTTAATCTGACTGCTGAAATTATGAACGCAAGAAAGCGCGGGGAAGTACCTTTAGCTTTTGTCAGAACTTACGGTTGTCAGCAGAACGTTGCTGATAGTGAACGCATTAAAGGTATGCTCGATAAAGCAGGGTTTTCTTTTACTGATAATGTTGAGGATGCTGACTTTATTTTATTTAATACATGTGCTGTCAGAGAACATGCTGAAGACAGGGTTTTTGGTAATGTCGGTGCGCTTAAGAATATTAAGAGAAAACATCCTACTACAATTATCGCTTTGTGCGGATGTATGATGGAGCAGGAACACGTTTCAAAACGTATTCAGGAAAGTTTTCCTTTTGTTACTTTAGTTTTCGGAACTAACTGCCTACATGAGTTTCCACGACTTCTGTATAATTCACTTCTCTACGGCAAGAGAACATTTTTACGTGGTAATACTGATGAGAATGTTTATGAAGGAATTCCTATTAAGCGAGATGGATTGTTTAAAGGATTTCTACCGATAATGTATGGTTGCGATAATTTTTGCTCATACTGCATAGTGCCATATGTCAGGGGAAGAGAAAAGAGTCGTAAGCCACAGGTTGTTATTGACGAAGCACGACAGATGATTGAATCCGGATATAAAGACATTTGTCTTTTGGGTCAGAATGTTAACTCGTATGGTAAAGGACTCAAACCGCGACCTAATTTTGCGTCTTTATTAAAGGAAATTGATGAAATTGATGGTGATTATTGGTTGAGGTTTATGACATCTCATCCTAAAGATTGCACTAAAGAGCTTATAGATACTATCGCTCAGAGTAAGCATATCAGCCATCATCTCCATCTTCCGTTTCAGTCGGGTTCAAATAGGATTTTAGAGTTGATGAATCGTCGATATACTCGTGAAAAGTATCTTGATATCATAAAGTATGCCAAAGAGAGAATCCCTGATTTATCACTCACCAGTGATATTATCGTAGGATTTCCTGGCGAAACTTATGAGGATTTTCAGCAGACGCTTGAATTAATCAAAGAAGTAGAATTTACCTCTCTATTTACTTTTATCTACTCTCGTAGAAAAGGAACACCTGCTGCTACTATGGAAGATGTTGCGACTGACGAAGAAAAATCCAAGTGGTTTCAGGAGTTGCTTAAAGTTCAAGAAGAAATTGCTGCTAAGAGATGTGCTTTGATGGTTGGTTCAACGCAAAAAGTACTGGTTGAAGAAAAATGCTCTAATAAAGAAGGAGTACTGTGCGGTAGAACCAGCGGTAATATTATTGTCGAATTTGCCGGTGATGAAACATTAATCGGTTCATTTAAAAATATTAAAATAACTAAAGCTCGTAACTGGATATTAAACGGCGAGCTTATAAAGGAGTAAAACTATGGAATTAATTAAACTTGCAAGACAGATGGGACATGCTATTCAGGATGAAAAAGCATATAAGGATTTACAGACAGCAAAAGATGCTGCTGATAATGATAATGAATTACAGGATCTTATCGGTGAATTTAACTTAAAGAGAATGGCTATCAACAACGAAGCATGTAAGGAAGACAGAGATGAAGAAAAGCTCAGAACTTTAAACGAGGAGATGCGTAGCGTTTACTCAAAAGTTATGGCTAATGAAAATATGACTGCTTATAATAACGCAAAAACAGAACTTGATACACTTTTACAACGTGTACTTGCTATCATTACTCAGTCAGCTGAAGGCGAAGATCCTGATACTACTGATTTTTCTACTTCTTGTACACATGATTGTTCTACTTGCGGTGGTTGTCACTAATTTGTTAATTTACAGGTAAGGAATGAGGGTATATGGCTGAGTTATCTCCAATGATGAAGCAATACTTCAATATAAAAGAACAGAATAAAGACAGCATTGTGTTTTTCAGACTCGGAGATTTCTACGAAATGTTTTTTGACGATGCTAAAATAGCGTCCAAAGAACTAGAACTTACGCTTACCGGTAGGGATTGTGGTCAGAAAGAAAGAGCACCGATGTGCGGTGTACCTTTTCATAGTGCCGAGAACTATATCGCACGACTTGTATCTAAAGGATATAAAGTTGCTATTTGCGAACAAACTGAAGACCCATCAAAAGCTAAAGGTATCGTGAAACGAGATATTATCAGAGTTATCACACCCGGAACTGTAATGGAAAGCAGTATGCTTGATGAGAGTGAGAATAACTATATTTGCTGCGCTTATTCTACTTCTGATGTTATTGGTATTTGTTTCTGCGATATTTCTACGGGTCAGCTTAATGTCACCAGCATCAATAAAAATGATGCTGTTTCTGAACTGAAATCTCAGCTTACGTCATACTCACCTAAAGAGATATTACTCGGTGGTTCACTCAAAAATGATCAGGAATTACTTTCATTTGTAAAAGATAAGCTATCATCTTATGTCGCTTATGTTGACGATGATGCGTGCGGCTATCTTGAGTGTGCTGATATTGTTCTTTCGCATTTTGGTGCAAAACAAGCTGAGCTTGTTGCTGATAATAAAGATATAATTATTTCGTTGGGTGCGTTACTCAGCTACCTTAAAAATACTCAGAAAACAGGTCTGGAACGTATCGAATCAATTGATTTGTACTCTGACGACCAGTATATGAGTCTTGACTATAATACACGCAGAAATCTTGAACTTACTCAGACTATGCGTACAAAAGAAAAGAAGCATTCTTTGCTATGGGTTTTAGATAACACTAAAACCGCCATGGGTAAACGTATGATTCGTTCATGGGTCGAGCATCCTTTGATGAATGTGACCCAGATTATTAAACGTCAGAATGCTGTTGAAGAATTAGTTAATAATACTGTTAAGCGCCTTGAAATATCAGCGATGCTGGTAGGTGTTTTTGATATCGAACGATTGATGACGAGAATCGTTTACGGTTCTGCCAACGCACGTGAGTTGCGCTCACTTTGTTCTGCTATTTCTAATTTACCTCAGTTACACGATGAGTTGTGTGATTCTAAATCAAAGTATCTTAAAGAGATTTATAATAATCTCGATACCTTACAGGATATAAGAGAGCTTATCGATAACGCAATCGTTGATGAACCACCGTTTTCTGTTAGAGAAGGTGGTATGATACGTAAAGGATACAGCGAAGAACTGGATGTTTTATCCGGTGATATGAATAATTCAACCTCTTTACTTGCTAAAATTGAGGCTGAGCAGAAAGAACTTACCGGTATACCTAAACTAAAAGTCGGATATAATCGTGTGTTCGGTTACTATATTGAAGTTACCAATTCTTACAAAGAAATGGTACCTGAAAGCTATATTAGAAAACAAACGCTCGCTAACTGTGAGCGATACATAACTCAAGAACTCAAAGAACTTGAAGGAAGAATTTTAGGTGCTAAAGACAGAGCTATCGCACTTGAATATACACTCTTTGATTCGCTCAGAAAAACAATCGCTGAGAATCTTAACAGAATCGAAAAGTCTGCGCATGCTATTGCAACTTTAGATGTACTTGTGTCTTTAGCTAATGTAGCATCTTCTAACCGCTATGTAAAACCTGAAGTCAACCTTTCAAGTGTAATCAGACTTAAAGACAGCAGACATCCTGTTGTCGAGGCATTACTTGATACTACACCGTTTGTACCTAATGATGTATTTCTTGATAATGATTCTAATAGAGTTGCTATTATCACGGGCCCTAATATGGCAGGTAAATCTACATATATGCGTCAGGTAGCACTAATTGTGCTTATGGCTCAGATGGGAAGTTTTGTACCGGCATCATATGCTGAAATTGGCATTGTGGATAGTATTTTCACCCGAGTCGGTGCTTCTGACGATTTAGCGTCAGGACAGTCAACATTTATGGTTGAAATGAACGAAGTGGCTAATATCATAACTAACGCTACTAAAAAGAGTTTGCTCATTTTAGATGAAATCGGTAGAGGTACTTCTACTTACGATGGTATGAGTATCGCAAGAGCTGTTCTTGAATATGTCGCTGATAAAAAGCGTCTGGGTGCAAAATCACTTTTTGCTACTCACTATCATGAACTAACCGTTTTAGATCAGATTTTAGATGGTGTTAAAAATTATAACATCGCTGTAAAAAAACGCGGAGACGATATTACATTTCTTCGTAGAATTGTACCTGGTGGTGCTGATGACAGCTATGGTATCGAAGTAGCAAAACTTGCAGGTATTCCTGAATCTGTAATCAGTAGAGCTAAAGAAATTCTGAAAGATTTAACATATGATAGTACATCTTTCGGTTCTATAAATACAAATTCAAAGAAACAGGATGCTTTCGATGAAAGCGATCAGTTATCACTGATTACTGATAATAATAACGCTGTTTGCGATAAACTCAATAGTGTTGATATTAATACTTTAACACCTATTGAAGCAATGAATTTACTGTATGAATTAAAGAATATGGCCCAGTGAAAGTAGGTGAACACGTATGGGTAGAATCAATGTTTTAGATAAACATATTGCTGAGCTTATAGCAGCAGGTGAGGTTGTAGAGCGACCATCTTCTGTAATTAAAGAACTTGTAGAAAATTCTATTGATGCTGGTGCAACCGCTATAACTGTGGAGATTAAAAACGGCGGAACTACTTTTATGCGTGTTTCTGATAATGGCTGTGGCATATTAAGAGAAGATATTAAAGTTGCTTTTTTACGTCACGCTACCAGCAAAGTAAAAGATGCTAATGATTTGGATTCTATATCTACTTTGGGGTTTCGAGGTGAAGCATTAGCTTCTATAAGCGCTGTATCACATCTGGAACTCATAACTAAATCAGAAAGCGAAGACGTAGGTACACGATATGTAATTGAAGGTGGGGAAGAAGTTTCATTTGATGATGCTGGTTGTCCTGATGGAACTACCTTTATTATCAGAGATTTGTTCTATAATATCCCTGCACGAATGAAATTTTTAAAAACTGATGTTGGTGAAGGTAACGCTGTTTCTAATGTTATTGATAAGATTGCTTTATCTCATCCTGAAGTTTCTATCACCTACATAAAAGACAGTAAGCAAATGCTTAAAACATCAGGAGATGGTAAGCTTCTTTCTGCTATTTATTCCGTATATGGTAGAGATTTTTCAAGCGGACTAATTGAGGTTGATTATGAACTCAACGGCGTTTCTGTAACTGGTTTTATTTCCAAACCTCAGAATGCACGACCTAATAGAAATATGCAGAATTTCTTTATTAATGGCAGATTTGTTAAATGTCGCACCGCCATGGCTGCTGTTGAGGAAGCATGCAAAGGATCTGTTATGGTAGGCAAATTTCCTTCCTGCGTTTTGAATATTCAGATTAACTTTGAAGCTGTTGATGTTAATGTTCACCCTGCTAAAATAGAGGTCAGATTTGTTAACGAAAGACCTGTGTTCGATGCTGTTTATCATGCTGTTAAATCCGCATTAAATGCATCAGATACCAGAAAAAATGCAGTTTTGGGGAATAATATCACCAAAAAGGTCAATCCTTTTGAGCTTGCTCAGAAAGTTTTCCGAGAGCGAGATGCTCAACGGATAAAACCTAAAATCGATACTATTAAGAGGCCTGAGACTAAGAGTAATCCTTTCGATTTATTAGATGAGCCTGTCGTTGTGAACGATGTAAAACCTATTTCATTTAATTCTAAGGTTTCTGATTTTGTCTGTGCTGAAGATGTTTATCTTAAGGATACTGTTAAAGTACAACTAACTTCTGAAAAGAGTATCGATATTCCTGTTGTGAATACTATTTCTGATGATGTTGTTGAGGTTTTAAAAGAGAAATCAATTGAAATTGAACCTGAGAAAACAGTTGTGTCAGTTGAGAAAAAGACTGAACCTCAGGTTGTTATAAAAGATGTTAAACCACTTGTTGAGCAAGATGAAGATGTTTTCAGATTTGTTGGTGAGGCGTTTAAAACTTACATCATAATCGAAAAGAACGAGAAAGAACTCGTGCTTATAGATAAACACGCGGCACACGAGAGAATTATTTTTGAAAAACTAAAGAATGAAAAAGGTAGTGGTTTTTCACAGATGTTACTATGTCCGCTTTCTGTTACTCTTAATAAGATTGATTACGATAGCGTCATCAATAATCTCGAGGTGTTTTCTGATTGTGGATTTGACGTTGAAGACTTCGGCAACGGTGTTGTATTAGTCAGAAGTGCTCCTCAGTATCTTGAAAATGTTGATATAGAGCAAACCGTTATTGAAATGGCAGGATATCTTACTGATAATAAAAAATCTATCCGTTCTGAGCAGATGGAATGGATTTATCATAATGTTGCTTGCAGAGCCGCTATCAAAGCCGGTAATATAAGCACTCAACGTGAACTTATTGACATAGCAAAAAAGGTTGAAGAGGACTCAAGTCTTAGATATTGTCCTCACGGTAGACCGCTGTGTATAGTGATTAAAAAATATGAAATCGAAAAACAGTTTGGTAGGGTTTAAATATGAATAGTGAAATGAAAATTCCGCTTATTTCTATTGTCGGGCCTACTGCCAGCGGAAAAACCTCCCTTTCTATTGAACTTGCAAAGTTGTTTGATGGTGAGATTGTATCTGCTGATTCTATGCAGATATATAAAGGCATGGATATAGCTACTGCTAAACCTACTATTAATGAAAGAAAAGAAGCTGTTCATCATATGATTGACTTCTTGGATTTGGATTCTGTTTTTTCAGTAGCTCAGTACTGTGAAATGGCTCATAGTGTTATTTCAGATATTCATGAAAGAGGAAAGATGCCTGTTCTTGTGGGAGGCACGGGGCTTTATGTTGATTCTTTGATCAATAATATTACTTTTAGTGAGTCTGAGTGTGATGGTGAACTGCGTAAAGAACTCAACGAGATGTATCTTAGTGAAGGTGTTGAACATTTACTTGATATGCTCGCTGAATTTGATAGTGAATCAGCAAAACGGCTTAGTGTAGAGAAAAATGTAAAGCGAATAATCAGAGCTATCGAGATATACCGCACTACCGGAATCACAATGACTGAGCATAATAGAAAGTCAAGATTAGTTAATTCACCATATAATGTTGTTAAAATCGGTCTTACTGCTACTGATAGGCAGTATTTATACGATAGAATCAACAAACGTGTTGATATGATGGTTGAAGAAGGATTAGTCGAAGAAGCGAGATTGCACTTTGGTGTTGAGCACAGCGACACCTCTTCTATGGCTATTGGACATAAAGAGTTATTACCTTATATCAAAGGTGTAGCTTCGCTTGATGAATGTATTGAAAACTTAAAAATGCAGACACGTCGTTATGCTAAACGTCAGCTAACGTGGTTTAGAAAAGATAGTGATATAAACTGGATGTATATTGATACGCTCAATAATACTGAATTGATTGATAATTCAGCTAAGTTAATTAAGAAGGTTTTATTTAATGAGGAAGTCTGAAAATTCTACTAGTAATAAATTTAATAGACGTACAGCTGAACAGAAAGCCGCTACTAAAAGATTAACTTCCAGAATCGTTATTTCTGTTTCTGTTGCACTTGTGTTTATATTCATTGTGTTTACTTTTGTTACCACTAACTTTATGGGGAACGATAGTATGGTAACAGAGGTTGCGTACAGAACTACCGAATCTGATGTTATTGATACCACTGGATTTGTTATCAGAGACGAAGAGTATATTGAGAATGATACCGATGGTGTTTTAGTGTATCAGGTATCAAATGGCGAAAAAGTACCTTCAAACGGTGTAATAGCTAATATTTACGAAAAGGAAAGTGACGCGGTTAATTTTCAGAAAATTTGTGATATCGAAGAGGAGATTAATGAGCTTAATGTTTTGAACAATATTTCTAACTCAGTAAATATCGGATTGGATTCTGTTAACAATCAGTTGATTCAAAAACACACCTCTTTTATTGCAGAAGTTAACCAGAGAGATTTTAATAACATCTCGAGTGTACAAAATGATTTATTATCTGCTATTTACAGAAAGCAGATTATAACTGGTGATCAATGGAAATTTGACGATAAAATTGCAGAACTCGAAGAAGAAAAAGCAAGCTTGGAAAGTGTTACAAGTGATAGTATTTGCTCTATTTCTTCTTCGGATTCAGGATACTTTGTATCTTCAATAGATGGGTATGAGTCTGCTTTTTCTGTTGATGAGTTATCTCAGATCAGCAGTAGTGCCTTGGAAAAAGTAAAACCAAAAAAATACAATAAAGATGATTATGTTGGCAAGGTTATCAAGGGTGTGAACTGGTACATTGCGTGTCCTGTGACACCTGAGCAAGCCGTTGCTATTACATATAACAGTGAAAATATCAAAGTTAAGGTTCCATATGCTAGTAGCGAGTATATCCCTGCTAACGTTGTTTGTGTGAATCAGTTTTCTAATGAAGATGAAGCGGTTGTAATTCTCGAGTGTAACTATATGAGTTCTGCTTTTGCACAAATCAGGAATGAGTCGGTAGAAATTTGTCTTAATACTTACGAAGGATTGAAAGTAAGCAAGAAAGCTTTACACGATGACTATGTTTCTGTTGCTTCTGTTGATGAAGCTGGAAAAGATATAAATGTTGATACACTTGTTCAAGGCGTTTATGTTAAATATGGCAGACAGCTTTCTTTCAAGCAGGTTTATATCACATATTCGTCTGATGAATTTGTTATTTGCAGTGAGGCATCAGAAGGAAGCTCTACCTTAAAACTTTATGATGAAGTAATCGTAGAAGGAGATGATTTGTACGATGGAAAGATCATTAATTGATGTTGAGTATAACTATAAATCAATTTGCGAGAAAATCGACAATGC
>JAFVVB010000050.1 GCA_017502425.1 Ruminococcus sp.
CGTATGATACGTTGTAGTTAGAAACGAAGATAACCTGGAGCTTATCCTTAGTATCAGGATCGTTATTTACTAAATCAGCGATTTCGTTGATGTATTTGATGATAGCCTTAGCTCTTCTGTAACCAGGAGCAGCCTTAGCACCGAAAATGAAGCATGTAGGTTCAAAATCAGGTAATTTGCCGTCTTTGATCATGAAGTAAATCCACATGATAGAGAAAGCGTTTAAGAGCTGACGCTTGTACTCGTGTAAACGTTTAACCTGTACGTCAAAGATGAACTTAGGATTGATGTCCTTGCCTTCCATCTTCTTAACGTAAGCAGCGAGCTGCTTTTTCTTTGTAGCCTTGATTTTATTGAAAGCTTTAACAGCGTCTTTATCGATGCAAGAAGCAAGCTTATCAACTTTAGCCATATCTTTCTGCCAGCCGTTACCAACGCGCTCAGTAATAAACTCAGAGAGCTCTGGGTTACAAAGACCGAGCCATCTACGCTGTGTGATACCGTTAGTCTTATTCTGGAAACGCTCTGGGTAAATCTTATACCAATCGTTTAATACGTCGTTTTTGAGGATTTCAGTGTGAATCCAAGCAACACCGTTAACGTATGAAGAAGCATAAATAGCAAGACGTGCCATGTGTACTCTGTCGTCAGACAAGATGCACATATTGCGGATAACGTCGTCGCTAATACCTCTGCCCTTGAAGTCGTTCCAAAGACGCTCGTTGATTTTCTCGATGATAGCGTAAACCTCAGGAATAACGTTACGCATGAGATAAACGTCCCATTTCTCTAAAGCTTCTGCCATAACTGTGTGGTTAGTGTAAGCAAAAGTCTTCTGAGCAATCTGGAAAGCTTCCTCGAACTCGATGCCTTCTAATGCTAAAAGTCTGATGAGCTCAGGGATAGAGCATACAGGGTGAGTATCGTTGAGCTGGATAGCAGCGTGCTCACTGAAGTGTGAGAAATCGTTGCCGTATTTAGCCTTATATCTCTTGATGATATCCTGAAGTGATGCAGAACAGAAGAAGTACTGCTGTTTAAGTCTTAATACTTTACCTTCGTAAGTATTGTCGTTAGGATAAAGAACCTTAGAAATGTTCTCTGCATCGTTCTTTGATTTAACTGACTGATCATACTGACCGTTGTTGAACGCGATGAAGTCGAATTCTTCAACAGGCTCAGCCTGCCAGAGTCTTAATGTGTTGATGTTTTTAGTACCGTAACCGATAACAGCCATATCGTATGGTACAGCTACTACTGAAGAATCAGCATACTTAACAGTAACAGCCTCGTCGAGTCTGCGAACGCACCATGGATCTTCGAATTTCTGCCAGTTATCAGCAACTTCTACCTGATAGCCGTCTTCGATAAGCTGTTTGAAAAGACCGTACTTATAACGGATACCGTAACCGTCGAGTGGAACTTCCTGTGTAGCAGCAGAATCGAGGAAACATGCAGCTAAACGACCAAGACCACCGTTACCAAGAGCCATATCCTCAACATCTTCGAAAGCATTGATATCCATGCCCTTGCTCTTTAAAAGGCTCTTAACGTCGTCAAGCATTCCTAAGCAGTAGAGGTTATTGTAAACCATTCTACCCATTAAGAACTCAGCTGAGAAATAGTAAGCTCTTCTGTTAGAGCTGTGCTTTTTCTTGCTCTTCTGCCAGTTGTCCGCAATTTCACTCATGATAGCTTTACCAAGCACGTAGTGTAACTGTTCGAGTGTTAACTCCTTTGGTTTTTTACAGTATTCACTCTTAGCAATTGTGGTAAGCATCTCCATTGTAATACCCATGTTAGTTTTCCTCCAGTCTTTGATATGTCTTTGACATCTCATATAATCTATTTGATAGTTCTTTAGTCAACATAGATTTATCAATTCGCCATGTCCAGTTGCCACCTAATGTGGAAGGAATGTTCATTCTCGCTTCGCTGCCGAGTTCTAAAACATCCTGCATCTGAACGATAGCGTAATTAGCAATACTCTTATAAGTTGTTTCGATTAATTTCCAGCAGAAATTATCGTTTTCAGATATCTCACAGTATTCTTTAGCAAAGTCAATCTCGTTTTGAGGAGCAGTTGACAGCCATCCGTTTACTGTATCGTTATCGTGAGTACCGGTGTATACAACACAGTTTTCGGTGTATCTGTGTGGTAAGAAGTCGTTATCGTATCCGTCACCGAATCCGAAAGTGAGAACCTTCATACCAGGATAACCTGAATCTTTAAGAAGCTGTTTAACGCTGTCGAAAAGTTCGCCTAAATCTTCAGCAACAATCGGAATATCTCCGAGCTCTTCTTTTAATGTGTTGAAAAATTCAATACCAGGGCCCTGTTTCCATTCGCCGCCGATAGCATTCTCAGCAGGGTATGGAATAGCGTAGTAAGTATCGAACGCTCTGAAGTGGTCGATTCTGGTGATGTCGAAGAGCTTAGCTGCTGCTGCAACTCTGTCAATCCACCACTCGTATCCTGTATCTCTTAAATACTCCCAGTCATAAAGAGGGTTGCCCCACAGCTGACCTGTTTCTGAGAAGTAATCCGGAGGACATCCGGCTACGCATACAGGCTCACGGTCCTCGTCAAGCCAGAACACATCAGGGTTAGCCCATGTGTCAGCGCTATCCATAGCTACGTAGATAGGCATATCGCCTAAAATCTTGATACCCAGTGAATTAACGTATTCTCTGAAATCAGCCCACTGAGTATAAAACTCAAACTGAACCCATTTCCAGAAGTCTATTTCAGTTCTGTATTTACGCTCATATCTTCTGATAGCAGCTTCTTCTCTTAATTTGATGCTTTCGTCAGGCCACTGAGTCCATGCCTGCATATCAAAGCTCTTTTTAACTGCCATGTAGAGAGCGTAGTCTTTAATCCATGAAGCGTTTTTGCGCTTGAATGAATTGAACGCTTTCTGATCTTCTTTTTCCTTGAAGTTATCGTACGCAATACGTAAAACCTCAAAGCGACTGTTGTAAATTTTTTCGTAATCGATGGTTGCATCGTCACAGCCCCAGTCGTATTTATTAAGCTGGGATTTTTTCAAAAGCTTACGTGATACCAAAGTATCAAGGTCGATCATGTATGGGTTTCCTGCATAAGTAGAGAAGGACTGGTACGGTGAATCACCGTAGCTGGTCGGACCTACTGGCAGTATCTGCCATATCTTCTGACCTGATGCTTTCAGAAAGTCCGCAAACTTTCGGGCTTCTTTTCCGATAGTTCCGATTCCGTATGGTGAACTAAGGGAAGTGATCGGCATGAGTATTCCGGCAACTCTGGCCATAAAATCAACTCCTGTCAGTATTATCTCCTATTTTAAATAAAAAGCTCAAGATGTTCTACCCCAAGGTAAAACATACAGGTTTATATTACCATACCAAAGTACAAAATACAATACTTTTTTGCTATATTTCGTCAATTTCATGCAAAGCAAAGTAAAGTGCACACGCACTTGCTAAATCTCTGATACGCTCTCGGTCAGGTTCTCTGCCTTCGCTAAGTAAAAGCTTTCTTGATAAAAGCTTATCCTTAGTGCTGATGCCTACGTACACAAGACCTACCGGCTTATACTGAGAACCACCCATAGGTCCGGCTATTCCGGTGGTGGAAATGCCGATATCCGCACCACTCAAAAGTCTTACTCCGCGTGCCATCTCGAGCGCGGTTTTCTCGCTTACGGCACCGTAGGTTGAAAGTGTTTCTTCCTTGACCGAAAGCAGCTTATGCTTTATATGATTAGCGTAAGTACATACACCGCAGTCAAACACCGAGGAGCTTCCGCTTACGTCGGTGATTTTCTTTGATATAAGGCCTCCGGTACAGCTTTCGGCAGTAGCGATTTTCAACGACTTATCAGAAAGTGCTTTCACTAAAAGTGCACTAAGCTCATCTATACTTATATTCTCTTTTTCTAAAAGCTCTAAAAATTCATGTGCTTTCATTTTTACCTCCATATGTAAGAAATAGTGCTTTATTTCTACTTTTTTCTGCTTTATATTCTAACATTACACGATGATTATTGCAATTAAAGTGAACATCTGTTATTATTTTTTTAACATTTAAACGCTTTATGGAGAAAAATATGGCTTGGTTTTTTACTAATGAAATCATTGGTGACACCCACCTTATAACGGGAGAGGACGCACGTCACATTTCAAAGTCATTGCGAATGACTAAAAATGAAAAGCTTACGCTGTGTACTGAAGACGGCAGACGTCACGAGTGCGAGATAGAAAGTTTTACTGCTGACTCTGTATTAGTGAAGATTTTAAAATCTACCGAGTGTGAGCAGGAGCCCAGTGTTAAAATCACTCTTTTCATGGCTTTGACTAAGGGTGATAAAATGGACGATATCGTTCAGAAATCCGTTGAGCTCGGTGTTTATGAGATAGTGCCCGTACTTACTAACAGATGTATCTCTCGTCCTGATGAAAAACAGCTTAGAAAAAAGGTAGCAAGGTGGCAGAAAATCGCTTCAGGTGCTGCGTCCCAATCACGAAGAGGTATTATCCCTAAGGTCTGTGACACCTTAAATCTCAAAGAAGCGTGTAAAACACTTGCTGACTTTGATACCTCCATTGTTTTTTACGAATGCGGCGGCGAAAAGCTACGTGATATAATCGACGAAAACGCAAAAACTCTTGCGATGTTCGTGGGCTGTGAAGGCGGATTTGAAGAAGGCGAAATCGACTTACTCAAAGAGCATAAAGTCATACCCGCAACGCTTGGAACACGAATCCTTCGTGCCCAGACCGCACCGATAGCAGGCATCACAGCGGTAATGTATCAAACTAAAAATCTGGAGTGATAACTATGATAGGTATTATATGTGCACTTTCAATCGAGGTTGAAGGTATAGCAAAACTTTTAGAAAATAAAACTGAGAAAACATACGCAAAAATGAAGTATGTTTCAGGAACAATCAACGGCAAAGAAGTTGTTATGACCGAGTGTGGTATCGGCAAAGTAAACGCCGCTATGAGCACTCAGGTTATGATAGATAAATATAACCCTTCTCTCATCATCAACTCGGGTATAGCAGGCTCAGTTTCACGAAAGCTCAAAATCGGCGATATCGTCATTTCTGATGATTGCGTCCAGCACGATTTTGACGGCACTCAGATGGGTGACCCGAAAGGTCTTATCCAGTACAACGACGAGAAACGCATCGATATTCCTGCTGATAAAGAAATCGCTATGAAACTTTTTGAATCGTGCAAAGGTCTTGAAAACACTAACATTTTAATGGGCAGAATAGCTACGGGAGATATTTTCGTTGCTGATAAAGCTATGCGTCAGGCTATCGCCGACGAATTCTCTGCTCTTGCGTGCGAGATGGAAGGCGGCGCTGTCGCTCAGGTGTGCTATCGTAACGATGTGCCTTTTTCTGTGCTTCGATGCATCTCCGATGACTTTGACGAAAACCAGTTCATGGACTTTATGGAATTTCGCGTAATAGCAGCTGAAAAATCAATTTCTGCTATCCAGAATTTCCTGAAGCTTTTCTGATTTTTCTATCGGAACGAAAGATAGTTTTATCACACTTCCCTGAACGTGAAAAAATATCGTACAAAGTGAAAACCATCGGTGCATAAAATTTTCATGGATGGTTATCGTACTGATTTTATCAACATATATAAGGTGTCTTCTTTTAAAGAGGGCACCTTTTTTTATTATTATCACTGAACCCGATATGAAATATTTATAGTGACGAAAATATAAGACGATGTACACATATGACCCTACCGTTGCCGCTATTAAAAGGGACACAAGTATCACTATGAAATCGTCACGGTTTAGTCCTAAAAACACCAGTGAACTCTCTGCAATAGTTGTAGCAGTAGCGTATAATCCCATCACTGCTTTTGCTTTTTTCGGAAGCTCTTCCATAATATCACCGCTTATATTATGCACAAAAAAGCCCCCTTCAAAACAAAGGGGGCTTTTTAAAGTATAATTTATGATTATTCTTTTACTGACAAGGTGTCCTCGATAGTGTTAACGGCATTCTCAAAATAATCACCGACAAAAAGCTCGATTGAACCCGTGTCAACACATTTAGCAAGAGCGTTATCCATAGGGATTTTGCAAAGCACCTGTGTGCCAAACTGCTCAGCTATCTCATCAATATGGCTTTCGCCAAAAATCTTGTGCTTGGTTTTACACTCCCTGCACTCAAAATAGCTCATATTCTCAACTACACCGAGTACAGGAATATTCATCATATCAGCCATTTTCATAGCCTTTGATACTATCATAGATACGAGTTCCTGAGGTGAAGTTACGACTATTATGCCATCAAGCGGAAGTGACTGGAATACGGTAAGCGGTACGTCACCTGTTCCAGGTGGCATATCAACAAACATATAGTCAACATCTTTCCAGATAACGTCGGTCCAGAACTGCTTTACTGTTCCTGCGATAACCGGACCACGCCATACAACAGGGTCTGTATCATTCTGTAAAAGCAGGTTAACTGACATAATATCGATACCTGTTTTCGTAGTCTGCGGTAAAATACCGAACTCGTTACCTTTAGCTCTTTCTTTCACACCGAAAGCCTTAGGAATAGAAGGACCGGTGATATCAGCATCGAGCACAGCGGTTTTATAGCCTCTGCGGTTAAGCTCAACAGCAAGCGCTGAAGTAACCAAGCTTTTGCCTACTCCGCCTTTACCTGATACGATACCGATAACTTTTTTGACTGAGCTTAAATCGTTGAGCTTTTCAATCAGGTCCTGTGGTGTGGTGCGCTCAGCGCAGTTTTCGCTGCAATTAGAGCAATCGTGTGAACATCCCATTTTATATATACCTCTTTTCAAAATACAGGGCGAACCTTAGTCCGCCCTGATAATATCATTCTACCTATTATATAGCTTTATTCTGCTTGAGTCTCTTTTGAAGCTTCTTCTAAATCTTCAGCATAATCAAGAGTTTTGAGTTCTTCAACATCTTCTTTCGATGCTACTTCGTCATCGCTTAAGTCTTCAGCCTCAGCAAGCTCCTCTACGATGCCACCCTCTACTACTGCGTCTTCCTCTTCTTTTTCTTCGATGAGCTCGAAACCTGAAACGAATGTGTAAGGAATACCGTAACCAAGAGCTATGCACGCAAGAATCATAACAACCGGCTGTGAAGAAAGCTGGGTGTAAAGTGGAAGTGCAGGAGCGATTGATGCGATGATGATATAAAGTGCAGGAATATCAAGAACGCATAAAATGATAGGTGAAAAACGCTTTACAACCTTTCCTTCGCCAACTCTGGTAGCATAGAATACAAGCAGACCAAAAACAAGAAATACTAAAACC
>JAFVVB010000051.1 GCA_017502425.1 Ruminococcus sp.
CATTATCTGAGCGCCGTCACTTCCGTAAAGCTTGTAGCCGTTGTATTTTGAGGGATTGTGGCTTGCTGTGATCATGATACCTGCTTGACATTTAAAGTGTCTTACTAAGTAGCTGAGCACAGGAGTAGGCTGGAGCTCTTTGGTGATATAAACCTTTATGCCGTTAGCTGCTAAAACTCTTGCAGCCTCGTTCATAAAAAGGTCAGCCTTTATTCTGCTGTCGTGAGAAATAGCAACAGCGCCTTTGCCGTATTTATTAAGTACATAGTTAGCAAGACCCTGAGTAGCCTGTCTTACTACGTAAATGTTCATTCTGTTAGTACCTGCTCCGATGATTCCTCTGAGACCGGCAGTACCAAACTCTAAAGTACGATAAAATCTATCGTATACTTCATCATCATTACCATTGATGGAAATAAGTTCAGTAGTTAAATCTTTGTCATCAGTAGCATTGTTTAACCATTCATTATAACGTTCGTTGTAAAAATCTGTATAACCCATTATTAATCACCTATATTAGAAATATTTAGAATATATTATGTTTAAAAAATATAAAATATTGAGCATAATATACCATAAATGTTGTGTCAAGACAATAATGAAAATCAATATTTATTAATATAGCATAATTATTCACAGAAAAATCATAACAAAAATGTTGATTTATTATGTTGAATGTAGTAATATTAGTAATGTTGATTTGTAAGGAGGTCAAAAATAATGAGTATAAAAGAAGAACTTAACGAGGAAAATCGTATAAACGACCTCGTGGATTCGATTACTGATAACATTGAGTCTGACGAGTATGTATCACAGTTTGGTGATCTGACAACTGATACAGAGAATGATGAAGTTGTGGCAGTTAAAAAGAAAAAGAAATCACCACTTTATACTTCTATCATTATTGCTATCGTTGTTTTATTTGTAGCAGTGCTTGGATATGTTGCTGTGGAGATGTTCGTTCCTACTATTGAAGGTACATGGCTCTACGAAGCTGAAGACGGCACTAAAATGTACTATACTTTTAACGATTCAGCTGAGAGTAATAAACTTACTATCAGCATGGGCACAGTATATAGCATATGCGATTACGAGATCGCTACCGGTGAGGATGATGCTCAGCAAGTTACACTTATTACTGATGCCGGTTATTCAAACCAAACATATACTTATAGCATCAGCGGTAATAAGTTGTTTAGAAACAGAGTTTTGACTCTCATCGCGGTAGATAGTACCACAGGACAGGAAACTAAAGTTGAACTTCCTCAGGCTAATAAGCCTAAAGTTAGCGATTATATTCAGCCTGATGAGAACTTCAAGGAAGTTGAAGCTTTAACCGGTGAATGGGTTTATAAATTCGAGGATATGGGTGTCAATTTAACACTCACATTCAACGATGACGGCACTATGGTTCTTAATCAGTTTGGTTATCAGGAAATGCATTGTACATATACAGCTGATGATTCTAAAATCAGCTTCTCATTCGTTAATACAGATGTTGTTTCTGAAGAACTCGAGTATAGTTTCAAAGATGGCCAGCTTATATTTATGAATTATAACTGGGTAAGAGCTGAAGATGCTACTCCTGACGAAGGTTAATAATAAAATAAAAACCAGCTTGAAGTAATTCAAGCTGGTTTTCTTTTTTTATCAGTTGAATCTTCTGATCCACAAAACCAGATCTCTAAGACCTAAGATGTCATTATCATAAAAATCAGCAGCATCAACATAAACACCTGTGAAGGTTACTACTTCAGCAGTAGCATCAAAAAGCAATTTTCTGTCTCTTGTGTTAACATTACCTTCACCCGTAATATCGCCGGTAACAGCCAATTCGTATTCATATACATATCTATCATTATAGAATCTGGCTACGGTAGCGGTTCCAACCTTACCGCTGGTTAGTTTTTTACCATCATTTCTGAAAAATTCAACATTAAAGTCATCATAGTTCATGTTCTTTTTGAACTGTGCAACAGTGGTTGGTGAACTTATATCAAGAATTCTCATTCTGGTGTTATCAACGAAGTAAACATCACTTGTGATGTGAGAGTTTTCTTCGTCATATTCATATTTCATATGACTGTTTTCAGAACTGTTATTATCATCACAGTGTTCGTTGTTCTGGGCATAGTTTTCATCATAGTCAGTATAATTACTGCGTATTTCTGAAAAATCAGAAAACGGTATCACGGAAATGTTAGGAGTATTACCATCATAAGTCAATGCGATAACGTAATTGTTTACACAGTTGATTTGCGCAACATCACCGTTTAAACTGATTTCTCTTTCAGGATTTTCTGTATTATTGTTGATGGCTATGATTGATCTGCCATCAGCGGCTAGTGTGTATTCATAAAATACACCGCCTGAAGGGTAATGTACTGTGCTTACTGTATCAGAAAGTCTGTAAACTTTATCAGAAAAAACTTCATATATTTTACCACTACCATCTACAAGCGTATTATCACCGATGAATCTGATAGGTGAAAAATACGTTTTGTCTGATAATTGACACCACACATCTGAATTGAGAATGTATAACCCGTTATCAGAACCAGCATAAACATTTCCGAAAGGATCGCTGGTAATAGAGTTTACGGATACATCAAGAGTGTATGTGTCGAGTAATTTTCCCTTTAGTGAATATCGTTTAATAGTATTACTTCCCGTTATCAGATAAACATTATTGCGTGAAAAAGCAATTTGAGAGTTTTCGAATTCTGTATCAATATTAACATAGAACGTTGATAGCCTATCCGTGTTAATATTGTAAACAGCTATCTGATTCTGCGAAGTGCTTTTTATTGGGCAGGTCATAACTAATGTACTATTACTCATCGTATAGGAGTATGGATGATTTTCCATAGTCAAAGTTATGTTATAACCTTGAGGATGTATACCATCAACGGATACAGTGTTATTCTTGCATCCAACAATAACCGATTCTCGGTCGTTTTGGAATAGCATAATATTATCAAAATCTCTGTACGAGGAAAAGTCATAAACAGAATATCCGCTGGTAGATATTGAGAAAATGGTAACAATCAGCACCAATGTCAGAAGTATTGGTAATATCTTAACTAAAGCTTTTATTTTCACGATACATTCACCCCTCAACGACATTATATACTATAAAAATCCATTTGTGAAATAATTGTGACAACTAGTCACATAAAAATTAAAAAGCCACCGAAAAGGTGGCTTTTTTTAATATAATATACTTAATATTATTCTTCAGGCATTTCCCAGTTGTGCCATACATTCTGAATATCATCGTTATCTTCAAATAAATCGAGCATTTTCTGCATTTTTTCGCAGATAGCTGGATCATCAATTGCTGTGTATGTGCTTGGTACCTGTTCAACTTCAGCTGAAGCAAAAACATAACCCTTATCGCTCAAATCATCTCTGATAGCACCTAAATCTTCTGCTTCTGTATATACAGTGAAAATATCATCATCAGCTTCGAAATCGGCAGCACCTGCTTCAAGAGCATCTTCCATAACTGTGTCTTCATCTTTGTCGAGTTCTTCACGCTCAATAATGAGCACACCTTTTTTCTCGAACATAAAGCTTACACAACCTGGTGTTCCCATATTACCGCCGAACTTATCAAAGTAATGTCTTACCTCACCTGCGGTACGGTTTCTGTTATCTGTGAGTGCCTCTACGATAACAGCAACACCAGATGGGCCGTATCCTTCGTAAGTAACGGATTCGTAGTTAGCACCATCGTTACCGGAAGCAGCTTTTTTAATAATTCTGTCGATATTATCGTTAGGAACATTTGCTGCTTTAGCTTTAGCTATACAGTCTCTGAGTTTAGAGTTTACGTTAGGGTCTGCGCTACCGCCGTCGCGGATAGCAACCATGAGCTCTCTACCGATTTTAGTGAAAACTTTAGCTCTGGCAGCGTCATTTTTACCTTTTTTCTGTTTAATAGTACTCCATTTATTATGTCCTGACATTAAAATCATCCCTTTTATAAATTTTCAAGAGGATTATAGCATATAAGAGAGATTAATGCAAATAAAAGAAAATAGTTACAATATTGTAACGTTTCTATTGTCCTATTATAATGAAAGTGATATAATTAATTTTAATTGATTTGATAAATAATAGGGGAAGGGATTGATGAATATGGTAATGTCTATGACCGGTTTCGGTAGATGTGAAACTTCAGTTAACGGAAGACAAATTACGGTTGAAATGAAAAGTGTAAATCACCGTTATTTTGAGTTTTCATGTCGTACTACCAGAGGTTATAGCTTTCTTGAGGACAGACTCAAGAAATATGTCGCTCAGAAAGTTTCACGAGGCAAGGTTGATATGTTTGTTTCTATCACCGAGAGTGAAGATTCGCAGGTTGATGTTGCTATAAATAAACCTTTAGCCAGCGGATATGTTAACGCTATACATACTTTAGCTAAAGAGTATGACATTCCTGATGATTTATCTGTATCTGTTCTTTCTCGTTATTCTGATATTTTCCAGATTCATAAAGAAGAGCAGGACGAGGAAGAAGTGTTTGGTGATGTTAAAGTAGCACTTGATAAGGCGCTTGAAGGTTTCCTTTCTATGCGTGAAGCTGAAGGAGCTAAGTTGAGAGATGATGTGTTATCCCGTGTAGATACTATTATGTCTATTGTTTCACAGATAGAAGAGCGTTCTCCGATTACAGTTGAAGAATATCGAGCAAAGCTTACTAAGCGTATCACTGATTTGCTTCAGAGCACTGATATTGATGAGCAGCGCATTCTTACAGAAGCCGCTATATTCGCTGATAAAGTTGCTGTTGATGAAGAAACAGTACGTCTTCGTAGCCACTTTGAACAGATGAAGAATTTCTTTGAGTCAGGAGTACCTATCGGAAGAAAACTTGATTTTATCGTTCAGGAAATGAATCGTGAGGCTAATACTATCGGTTCAAAAGTTACCGATTCCATTCTTGCTCATAAGGTTGTTGATATAAAATCAGAAATCGAGAAGATTCGTGAGCAGGTTCAAAATATTGAATAAGTTTCGGAGAGTGCTTTATGAAATTTATTAACATCGGTTTTGGTAATGTTGTATCTGCTGAAAAAGTTGTTTCGGTTGTTTCGCCTGATTCAGCTCCGATTAAGAGAGTTATCCAGACCGCGAAAGCTGATTCATTATTAATTGATGCGACATATGGTAGAAAATGTAAAGCGGTTATTATCACTGATAGTGACCACATAATTCTTTCGGCTATTACGCCGGAGACAATATCATCACGACTTGAAGAGGAGGTAAAAAATGGGTAAAGGTCTGCTTATCGTATATGCAGGTGCTTCCGGAGTAGGTAAAGGCACCATAATGAAGGAACTTTTAAAATCTAACGATAACTTCAGACTTTCCGTTTCTGCTACTACACGTTCGCCTAGAGATGGTGAGAGAAACGGAATCGAGTATCACTTCGTTTCAAAAGATGATTTTGAGAAACTTATCAACGAAGACGGTTTACTGGAATACGCAAGTTACTGTGATAATTATTACGGTACCCCTAAAAAAGCTGTGTTTGACATGCTTGAACAAGGAATAGATGTATTTTTAGAAATTGAGATTAAAGGTTTCTTACAGATTAAAGAAAAGTATCCTGATTGTGTTACTATTTTCCTCTTACCGCCTAGTATGGATGAACTAAGAAGACGTCTTGTTGGCAGAGGAACTGAAACTATCGATGTTATCAATAAAAGACTTGACACCGCAAAAGAAGAAATCACATATGCTGATCGTTTTGATTATACAGTTGTAAACGATAATGTTGATAGAGCTAAAAATGAGATTTTAGATATTATTTCCAATATTAAA
>JAFVVB010000052.1 GCA_017502425.1 Ruminococcus sp.
GTGTGCGATGAAAACGCACGTTTTTATAGAGTACTCGAGGACCTCAAATCTACATTCGGTCCATCTGTATGTCCGGTTATCGTTCCATTTATTGAAAATGGCGAAGCTAATACATATATTAACCTTTTTGAGTATAAAGCTTACACATATGACAAGAGTGGTAACATCACTCCTTCTGATATTCTTCCTGAAATGGGCGACAGATTAGAGGGCTTAAGAGAAGCTATCAAAGAAGCTGTTGCTGAAACTTCTGAGGAACTCATGGAGAAATTCTTTGAGGGTGAAGAGTTCACTCCTGAAGAGATTATCTTAGGTGTATCTCAGGGTGTTAAAGATGGTTCTTTATGTCCTGTATTCTGCGGTGATGCTCACTCTACATTTGGTATCGAGCAATTTATGAACTCACTTTCATGGCTTGCTCCTACTGCTGCTGATAAGGGTTCTGAAGTAGCTGTTGATGTTAACGGTGATCCTGTTGAGGTTGCAGTTAACGAAGCTGGCGCTGCTGCTGCCGTTGTATTCAAAACCGTTGCTGACCCATTCGTTGGTAAGTTATCATACTTCAAGGTAGTATCAGGTAAAGTATCTACTGAGACACCACTTGTTAATATGAGAACCGGTAAAGAAGAGCGTATCACTAAGGTTCTTACAGTAAAAGGTAAGAAACAGGAAGATGCTGCATATGTAGGTGCAGGCGATATCGGTGCTATTCCTAAACTTCAGGCTACTATCACAGGTGACACACTATGCGCTCCTACACGTCGAGTAGTGCTCGAAGGCGTGAACTATCCAGCTCCATCATTCTCAATGGCTATGTATCCTAAGAAGAAGGGCGAAGAGGATAAGGTTGCTCAGGGTCTTGTAAGACTTGCTGAGGAAGACCCTACTATCAAGTTCGTAAATAACTCTGAAACTAAGGAAATGGTAGTTTCAGGTATGGGTGAGCAGCACTTAGACGTTGTTGTATCAAAGCTCAAGAATAAATTCAACGTTGAGGTTGAGTTGAAGCAGCCTAAGGTTGCATATAGAGAGACTATCCGTTCTACATCTGACGTACAGGGCCGTCACAAAAAACAGTCCGGTGGTTCAGGTCAGTTCGGTGATGTTTGGATTAAATTCGAGCCATGCGAGTGCGATTCACTTGAGTTCGAAGTTCAGGTTGTTGGTGGTTCTGTTCCTAAGCAGTTCTATCCTGCAGTTGAAAAGGGCTTGAGAGATTCTATCAAGAAGGGTCCTTTAGCAGGCTATCCTGTTGTTGGCGTTAAGGCTATCTTACACGATGGTTCTTCTCACCCTGTTGACTCTAACGAAATGGCGTTCAAGATGGCTGCTCAGATTGCTTTCAAGAATGGTATTCCACAGGCTAAACCTACTTTACTTGAGCCTATCGGTGCACTTAAAGCTAATGTTCCTGATGCTAACATGGGCGATATCATGGGCGAAGTTAACAAGCGCAGAGGTAGAGTACTCGGTATGAACGTAGGCGAAGACGGTATGCAGATCGTTGAGGCTGAAGTTCCTATGGCTGAGATGGCTGACTTCTCAGTATATATGCGTCAGGTAACTCAGGGCAGAGGCTCATTCTCATTTGAATTTGAGCGTTATGAAGATGCTCCTACTCAGGTTGCTAACAAGGTTATCGAAGAAGCTAAAGCAAACGCTGACGACTGATATAAATTTAGATAAGCAATTAATTTCCTATATAAAACCTCCGAATCGATATGTTTCGGAGGTTTTGTTATGCAAAAAGGGACTGATTCTGTCGAATCAGTCCCTTTTAAGTTTAGAAAATATTATTTGATAAGTGATTTACCTGTCATTTCTTCAGGCTGTGGAAGGTCTAAGATCTGGAGCATAGTTGGTGCGATATCAGCAAGACAACCGCCTTCTCTTAATTCACAATCCTTGCCAACAACAACGAAAGGTACAGGGTTAGTAGTATGAGCAGTAAACGGTGAACCGTCAACGTCATACATTCTGTCAGCGTTACCGTGGTCAGCAGTGATGAGTGAAATACCGCCCATCTCTTTTACTGCATCAGTTACGGCCTTAACACCCTTATCAACAGCTTCAACAGCAGCTACTGCTGCTTCGAAGATACCTGTGTGACCAACCATATCACAGTTAGCAAAGTTAAGGATAACAACGTCGTATTTACCGCTTTTGATAGCGTCAACGCACTTGTCAGTAACTTCGTAAGCACTCATGTGAGGCTGGAGGTCGTATGTTGCAACCTTTGGAGAAGCAACTAATATTCTGTCCTCGTTCTCATACTGCTTCTCAACGCCGCCGTTAAAGAAGAAAGTTACGTGAGCGTATTTCTCAGTTTCAGCAATTCTCAGCTGAGTTTTACCCATCTTTGAGAGATACTCACCCAAAGTGTTAGTAAGGCTCTGAGGCTTGAATGCAACCTCTACGTTTGGCATAGTAGCGTCGTACTGAGTCATACAAACGTAAGTGAGGTTAAATCTTCCGTTTCTTCTTTCAAAGCCTGTGAATTCATCGTCAACAAAGGTACGTGTGATTTCTCTGGCTCTGTCAGGACGGAAGTTGAAGAATACTACTGAGTCGTTAGCAGAGATTCTCTTAGCGCCATCGATAACAGTAGGGATAACGAACTCATCAGTAACATCAAGCTCGTATGATTTTGCAACAGCATCAACAGGGTCTGCGTTGTGTTCACCTTCGCCGTAAACCATAGCAGCGTATGCCTTTTCAACACGTTCCCAACGGTTATCTCTATCCATAGCGTAGTATCTGCCCATAACTGAAGCGATTTTACCTACGCCGATTTCGTTCATTTTATCAACGCACTGAGCAACGAAGTCTTTACCGCTTGATGGTGGAACGTCACGTCCGTCTAAGAAAGCGTGAACGAATACATCAGTAAGACCTTTTTTCTTAGCCATTTCAAGAATGCCGTAGAGGTGTGTGTTGTGTGAGTGAACACCACCGTCTGAAAGCAGACCGAAAAGGTGAAGAGAAGTACCGTTTTTAAGTGCGTTATCCATAGCGAGGTTTAATGCCTCGTTAGAGAAGAAGTCGCCGTCTTCAATAGACTTAGTGATTCGTGTCAATTCCTGATAAACGATTCTGCCGGCACCCATGTTGGTGTGACCAACCTCAGAGTTACCCATCTGACCATCAGGTAAACCTACGTTCATACCTGATGCACCGATCTCGGTTTTAGGGTTTTCTGCAAATATTTTATCAAGTGCAGGGGTCTGTGCAGCTGCGATAGCATTACCATCAGTAGGTGCTACACCGAATCCGTCCATAATAATTAAAGCAAGTGGTTTTTTAGCCATGTTTTTACCTCTCAGTATATTAAACGCTGGCAGCTTTTACGATAGCAGCGAATTTCTCAGCAACGAGTGAAGCACCGCCGATGAGACCACCGTCAACGTTCTCTTTAGAAAGAAGTTCAGCAGCGTTACCGTCGTTCATAGAACCACCGTACTGGATAGTAACACCCTGTGCACATTTCTCGCAGTAAAGGTCAGATAATACATTTCTGATGATAGCGCATACTTCCTCAGCCTGGTCAGCAGTAGCTGTAAGACCAGTACCGATAGCCCATACAGGCTCGTAAGCGATAACGATTTTAGAAAGTTCCTCAGCTGTAACGCCCTGAAGTGCTACCTTAGTCTGGAGTGAAACAGTCTCAGCTGTGATACCCTGCTCACGCTCTGATAAAAGCTCACCAACACAGAGGATAACAGTTAAGCCTGCATCAAGAGCAGCTCTTACTCTCTTGTTAACAGTTACGTCTGTCTCACCGAAGTACTGTCTACGTTCTGAGTGACCGATGATAACATACTCGATGCCCATAGCTTTGAGCATAGGGGCAGAAATTTCGCCTGTGAAAGCACCTGATTTTTCCCAGTGGCAGTTTTCAGCACCGATTTTAACGTTAGTGCCCTGTGTAGCATCTAAAGCTGTCTGTAAATCAACGTAAGGAACGCATGCGATAACATCGCAGTCAGCGTCTTTTACGAGTGGAGTGATCTGAGTGAGAAGCTCTTTAGCTTCAGCTGGAGTTTTATTCATTTTCCAGTTACCGGCGATGATAGCCTTTCTGACATTCTTATTCATAGTAATTACCTCTTTTATTAAAGTTATTTATTTCAAATTTAAGGGCGGAACAAAGTCCGCCCATATAGTATCAAAAATTATTTATCGCCGATAGCTGCGATACCAGGAAGAACTTTACCTTCGAGGTATTCAAGTGATGCGCCACCACCGGTAGAGATGTGGCTCATCTTATCAGCAAAGCCGAGATTGATAACAGCTGCAGCAGAGTCGCCACCACCGATGATAGTAGTAGCATCGGTTTCAGCTAAAGCTTTAGCTACTGAGATAGTACCGTTAGCGAAGCACTCGTTCTCTGATACGCCCATAGGACCGTTCCATACAACAGTCTTAGCGTTTTTAACAGCGTTAGCGTAAATTTCAGCAGTCTTAGGACCGATGTCAAGACCCATAATGTCAGCAGGGATTTCGCCAGTAGCGAAAACTTCTGTGTCAACAGGAGCGTCGATTGGATCAGGGAAGTTCTTAGTGCATACAGCATCAACAGGGAGTAAGAGCTCTTTACCTAAGCTCTTAGCTTTCTCGATCATTTCGAGACAGTAGTCGAGTTTAGTGTCATCAACGAGTGAAGTACCAACCTCTTTGCCTAATGCTTTAGCAAATGTGTATGACATACCGCCACCGATGATGAGAGTATCACACTTATCAAGTAAGTTAGAGATAACGTTTAATTTATCAGCTACCTTAGCACCGCCAAGAATAGCTACGAAAGGTCTTACAGGGTTCTCAACAGCGTTGCCGAGATAGTCGATTTCCTTCTGCATGAGGTAACCAACAGCAGTTTCTTTGATGTGCTCTGTAACACCAACAGTTGAGCAGTGAGCTCTATGTGAAGAACCGAAAGCGTCCATAACGAAGCAGTCAGCAAGGGAAGCAAGTTCTGACTTGAATGGCTCAAGATTCTTAGTTTCTTCTTTTCTGAAACGTGTGTTCTGGAGAAGAACAACGTCGCCGTCTTTCATCTGTGCAACAGCTTTTTTAGCATTCTCGCCAACAACCTCGTCGTCATCAGCAAAAACTACTTCTTTACCTAAAAGCTCAGAAAGTCTTACAGCAACAGGAGCTAAAGAGAATTTCTCTTCAGGACCGTTCTTTGGCTTACCAAGATGTGAACAGAGGATGAGCTTACCGCCGTCAGCTAAAATCTTCTTGATAGTGTCAAGAGCAGCAGTAATTCTGTTATCGTTAGTGATAACGCCGTCCTTTAATGGTACGTTGAAGTCGCAACGGCAGAGAACTTTCTTACCGCTGAAGTTGATGTCGTCAACTGTAAACTTGTTGAGTTTCATAAGTATTACTTCCTTTCAGATTATATTGAAATTTTGTGTAAAATAATGCCAAATTTCTACATGTTAATTATATAACAATATACATAGTGTTTTCAATAGTCAAAAACACTAATATTTTACCCATATTTTCATACAATTATATCACATTAAATGCGATGAAATCGATGTTTTTGATATATGGACGAAATTTTAGCTCACCAGTGAAGATTATGCAGTTGACCTTCTTCTAAAAGTGATGGATAATCCCACTGTCTTAAAGTCTCATAAGCGGCAATCGCCACAGCGTTTGAAAGGTTTAACGAACGTGCTTGATCTATCATCGGAATACGAACACATCGGTCACGATTTTTTAATAGCAAATCTTCGGGTAAGCCTTTAGTTTCTTTTCCAAAAACCAGGAAAGCTTTATCGGGATACGAAACATCTGAGTGGCGGTTGAGTGCTTTGGTGGTGAAAAAATAAAAGTTTTCGCCTTTGTTTTTTTCAAAAAACTCTTCCTGATTTTCGTAGTATGTGATGTCTAAATACTGCCAGTAATCAAGACCGGCACGTTTAAGATGTTTATCGTTAATTTCAAACCCGAATGGTTTTACTAAGTGAAGTCGTGCACCGGTTGCGGCACATGTGCGGGAAATATTGCCCGTATTCTGCGGTATTTCGGGTTCAATAAGTACAATGTTCAGTTCTGCCAAAAGTTATCACCTCTAACCTATTTTAAAATGGAGATAGTATTAATGCAAGTGTTTTTTGAAAGGGGGTGAAAATATGGCAAAAAACGGTGCTATGAATGTAGTTAAAGGTGTTGCGTTTGGTATGGCTTCAGGTATGGTAGCAGGATTTGTTGGAAAGAAAATGATGGACGAGGGCAAGAAAGGTATGCGAAAAAAAGCTAACAGAGCAATAGATACTATGGAAAACATCGCATCCACAGCAAAATATATTTTCAGATAAATAAAAGCACCGCGATATAAAAGCGGTGCTTTTTTGCGTTATTCATGGTAGTCGTAGCTGAGCATTTCTACCGTAAAGTCTTTGATATCATCGTAGTATTTGCACAAAGCCTCGTGTGCTTTTTCTACGTTATGTGCCAGGTAGTTTCCACACTCGATTCTGGAGTTGCCCGGAATTTCACCTTCGTGGTCTCTGCATTTTTTTACGATGTCTTTGATGAGTGAAAGAGCAGTGCTAAGCTCTAAGTCACGTGTCAGAAAATAAAATCCTGTCATGCACCCCATAGGTCCGAAATAGATGACGTTGTCAGAGTACTGCGAATTTCTGGCATAGGTTGCGAAAAGATGCTCGATAGTGTGCATTGCATACGGTTCTAAAAATGGTGGTGTGTTAGGTTTAATAAAACGTAAATCAAAGGTAGTTATGTCACCGTCGATTCTAGATATATATACACCTTCGTTTAGTTTATCGTGATCCACCGTAAAACTTGAGATTTTTTTCATATTTTACCTCTTAGTAGTTTTTCATACATATGTTCATATCTACATTTCCTTCGATACCGTCAACCTGACCTTCGATGTTATACTGCCACATATGGAAGTTGTAGTACATTGAAGGGGTGTTTTCGTAGTCGGCAATCCAGAAATCATAGTCTTTGAGTCGCTCTAAATCATATGAGTAATAAATAAGATGGGTGTTAGAGTAAATAATAGACTCGTAGCCGTTTTCTTCAATCATATCGCAAAAAGCGATAGCGGCGTCGGTGAGCTGTGCACCTGATACTGAGTCGGTTCTAGCAGTATCACCATCAATATGCTCCCAGTCAAAAGCGATAGGATAGTCAAAGTCCATATTTCCGATAAGGTCGAGTACGTATTTTGCTTCTTCACTAGCTTCCTCGGCGTTTTTTGCTTGAGAGAAGAAGTAACCACCTACTCTAAGTCCCGCTTCTTTAGCCTGCTTATAGTAGTTTTTGTAGTTACTGTCAGCGTACATATCGCCCTGTTCGGAGTAGTATCTGCCGCCGATTCTGAGTATTACGTAATCAAAGCCCTGAGCCTTGACTTTATTAAAGTCAACCTCGCCCTGATATTCCGATAGGTCTATACCCATACATGAACCTACTTCACCGTCTAAGTAGTATGTCATCATACCTTTATCATCAAGAATAAAGTTCTCGTTGACATATGAATTTTTAGCAAATCCCGGCACAGCCTCAATCTCGATAGTGCCAAGTGACGGGTCATTTACGGTGATGGTTTCACCCTTTTTGGTGTATTCGGTTTTATGCTCAACGAACTGGGTTTCCTTAGTGTCGCTGTTTCTACTGATAGTAGTAAAAATA
>JAFVVB010000007.1 GCA_017502425.1 Ruminococcus sp.
GCAGCGCTTGTTGGCGAAGCAGTGTCTTATTAAATGGGTCTTCTTTTAAGAGTTCGTCAAGTTTAGAGTAAAGTCTTTCTCTAAGCTCCGACGCAGCAGCCCTTGTATAAGTAACGACAAGTATTCTATCAGCATCGACAGGATTATCCTCGTCAGTAATCATAGAAATAACACGCTCAACTAAAACCGCGGTTTTTCCTGAACCTGCAGCAGCGGAAACAATTATAGAGCCACCGCTAGCATCTATCGCTTGTTGCTGACTTTTAGTCCATGTTCTCTTCATCACACTGCTCCTCCTCTCCACCAAGAATTGCGTACACAGTATCTTTAGGATACTTTTCTACTACTACGCAAGTATTACCATCGTTATATCCGCACACACTTAGATACGGACACCACGCACACGCATCATAAATACCTTTAGCAGGTATAGCCGCTACATCTCCATCACAAAGAGCTAACGCCATTTTGGATATCATAGCATCAACTTGTTTAAATAAAGCTCCGAACTGTGATAAAGTAGCAAGTGAGCCACTTCTGTCAACAACAGTATCGCCTTTTAACGACACGGGAATGTATGCGCCTTTCGCATCTTTCTCCATACCTGTGATAATATTTATGTCATCTAATATTATCCCGTGCATTTTTTTATCTTTATTAGCGTCGGCTATTGCAGCGTTTAGCCCTTTTGACGTAACATTAGCGGCTGGTGAAACAGCAGGCATATATAAAACACCGGCAGGAACTATATCATCACCAAAATACTCTTTGCCGTTACAGTTAATAGCAGACATATAAATGAGCATCTGGAGGTTAATGCCGTAGAGTACGTCGGACAACGTATACTTTTTAGTACCGGTTTTATAATCAACTACACGGATATATTTTTTGCCATCAGCTTCCATGATATCAACACGGTCCACACTACCTCTGATTCTAACGCTGATTTCATCAGTCACTTTCAGATTATATGACTTTATATCTTCACCAATATTGAGCTCAAAATCACTAGGTCTGAATTTCGATTGAGCGAACTCCTCCACCACTCTGAGCACTACTCTCACGGCAGTTTTTTTCATTCGATAGTAAAGATAAATAAAACGTGAAGACTTACCGCCTATACCACCTAAATGTTTCTCGACGTATATATCAAGTAAATCTGAAACTTCTTTATCAACCTCTTCTTCGCTGATGAGTGAAAAATCATCGTTTTTATGCTTTTTAAAGAATTCTTCGAGTAAATAATGCATAAGCGTGCCATACTCTAAAGAATCAATCTTTGCCTGACGACGCTCTCTGATTCTCAAGCCATACTTACAGAAATACTCGAATTTACATAAATGGAAAGTTTCAACCTGAGATGCGGATAATGTCATTTGAGGATTGAACAGCTCTTTTGAAAGTAAGTTATCGTTAATCTTCATAGGACTTGTATTAAGTGCTCTGTCAATTGCTTCGATTGTAGAACTGTAATCAGGCTTTGAGCTAAAATACTCACGAAGGCTTATAATATCGGGAGTTGAAGATGAATAACGCTTTACATAGTATTCAAAAGCAGATTTTTCGCACCATAAACTATCAAAAACGGTACTATCAACAGAAGAATACATTCTTATACCTTTAAGAATATCTGATACTTCTTTGATAATCACTGACGCAGTACGTTTTTCTCCGCTGAGTGAAAAAGCATAGTAGGAAATAAAAAGTTTTTCACTTACGCTACTGATAGCTTTATATGCTAGATACTTTTCGGTAGGTATCAACTGCTCAATAGAATCAGAAAGCTGAATTGAATATGTCAGAAGGCATCTCTTCTCATCATCTGAATAAATACCCGATTCAACCGGAGTATGAGGAAATTCGCCATCAATAGCACCGATAATGAACACAGCTTTTTTATTCTCAACCAGTGAGCGATCTGCACACGCAATATCAACCTGATCAATACTTCTCGGAATAAATGAGATATCAGTATTAGCAAAATTAATATGTAGCAACTCACAAAAACGCTTAGCGCTGATATTATAATCCCCTATAACTGAAACCATTTTATCTAAAATTTCGATGAAGGTGTTATATATCCTGATCTGCTCACACGAAAGCTCAAGCTCGTTTTCTTTTTCTAAAGTATCACATAAATGCTGGATATTCTCTTTACAGTGCAAGCGATAAATCAGCTTCATCAAAGCCTTTGATATTTCAAGAGCAGTAGCGTCTTTTGTATCAAAATAAAACGTTCTGAGAGCATCTATCACTGTCTTTCTGGTGTTTTCAATACTGCTCAAAAGCTTAGCATCGTTATCGGTCATTTCATCCGCAAAACCACGCGGATTAGCAGTAAACTCGTCGAAAAAACCTTTATGATTAATATCCCAAATGAAAATATAGTTTTCAAAATCAGAAATACTTTCAACCGAAATGTCAGTAAGACCTGTTTTTAAAAGCGCAAGTACATCATCTTTATCGAAACCAGAGCAAATAACATCGAAACATGCTGTAATAAATTTTATAAAAGGCTTAGTATCAATATCCTGAGGTTTATCCATAAAATAATTAATACCGTATTTATCTAAAACAGTATCCAGAACACCGATGTATTTTTCAGTTTGTCTTGAAATAACGGCGATATCCGAATACTCGTAGCCGTCTTCTACGATGAGCTTCCTGATATTTCTGGCAACGAATTCAGCTTCTTCATAAATACTTTTAGCTTCATATACAGTAACCGTGTCATCAGTACACTTATAGTCAGTTTTTTCAATTCTGAACAAATAATCAGAAAGCTCTTTGATATCATCATTTTTAAATCTATAATTCTCATAAAGAACTATCGGTTTAGCGACATCTATGTTACTATTACCTGCGATATTTTTCAGTCGCTTTATAGTTCTATCAGTAACGTAGAATAAATCGGAATTGCTACCACCCAAGTTATCGTTAGTAAGCGCAACGTACATATCTCTACACTGATTCAATAAAAGTGAAATCAGATCATACTCTTGAGAAGTAAAACCATAGTAAGAATCAATAGCGATAATATAGTCTTCAAACAGCGGTGTATTCTCTAACACCTTACATACACTCGATACATTATCAAGTGGGTCGATATAACTCTTTGATAATATAGCATCGTATGCATCGTAAACCAAAGCTGTTTCATAAATCTTACGTGACAGTGTGTTATCCTCTATTTTAGGTGCTACATCAAAAAGTTGATTTGAGCTGATAGCACATTTTTTATACTCTTTTATTGTATTGAGCATCAACTCACACAGGTCGGTTTTTGATGCACGTTTAGAGAACAATTCAAGCTCATCAGATACCTGTTCAATCGCAACACTCATGACAACATTACGTATACCTTCATCTGCAAAACTCAGAAATCTATTTCCGGTATGCTCAAAAACATAGTCACAAAGGCGCGAAAAACCAAAGACCATAATATTCTGAGAAAGCTTTGGTCCTAAAAGCTCTAAAAAAGCCTTTTCTGTATTAAAAGATGCCTGATCAGGTACGATGAAAAGTAACTTTTTACTTCCCTTTCTCGCAAGCTCAGCCATTAAATCATAAAGATATTTAGTTTTTCCGACACCGCTGGTACCTAGTACAAAATGTAACATAATAAACTCCGTATACGTTTTCTATAATCATTATCTGTATAATAACATTTTTAAAGTCCGATAAACAGTACACTAGTTAAATAAAGTACTGATTCTTTCAAAATACTCAACGATTTTGAATCTGAACTCAATTTCATTTGATGTGATAACCTCAAATTCGCTATCACTCAAATCATCTTTCATGCTCTTTTCACATGCCGCACCGACACACAAAGTCGGATACATAACACACCACCAGTTTTTACCTTTAGCATCACCAATAGTTATCTCAAGCGTATCATACATTCCCGCTGGCATAGTAAAATTTTCGTAGTATCGTGTATTGAAATATTTATTCTTAATAGAGGCTGATACATCGTAATTGTATCCGCTACTTTTAATCACTTTTGCTGCGATAGATTCTACTAAGCTAAGATTATCTTCAGTAATCTCTAATGCTTCTTTCTTACTTTTAACACCGTTATATAGTGGAGAAATATCGCAAAGGATTCTATCGCGCACTTTAAGTTTAAGCTCCTGGTCAGATTCAGAATCAGAATTTGCGAGTATATGTAATCGCAAAACATCATTTTCAAGCTGTGTACACGCCGATTCAAATGGTATTGAACCTAGAAGTACAGCAATAACGAAAGAAGCGACTACTATTTTCATATACTTTTTCATATAAAAAAACCTGCCTTTCAAGTTACCTTGAGTATAGGCAAGTTTTAATTAATTATACAATTTCACACCCACCTTTAATAGGTGAGCATACATAAAGCTTTTCAAATTCAGACTGCATAACTTCCTTACAGTTAAGTGCTGTTTTCTCATTAAGAAAAATACCATACACAGCAGAACCTGAACCACTCATACACGCACCAAGAGCTTTATTTTTGACCATTGTTTTCTTTATAGCGTTAATCTCATCGAGTTGCATAACAACTTCAAAGTCGTTATAAAGGCACTGACACACTCCTCTTAAGTTACGTCTGAAAATCATTTTAACAACTTCGTCGGTAACTATAAACCCTTTGTTTTCTCTGCTATCAGCTTTAGCATAAGCTTCTGCAGTAGAAACACATACATCAGGTTTACATATCAGAATACTGCACTTAGTCAGGTTAGGAAGTTTAGACATATCGGTACCGATACCTTTAGCATGCATAGTACCGCCTACTATACAAAACGGAACATCTGCTCCGACGTTAGAACCTATTTCACACATCTGGCTTGAATTAAGCTTAGTATCAAAAATCCTATTCATAGCTAGTATAACAGCAGCCGCATCAGTGCTACCGCCAGCTAAGCCTGCCTGAGAAGGGATATTCTTCTTAATATCAACGGAAATTTTCACGGGAGTGATATCGCAGTATCTGAAGAATGCCTTAGCGGCTTTACACACGATATTTCTGCTATCGGTAGGGATAGCAGGATCATCACATGTAACAACTACGTCATCAGTTACGCTTTCGTCAACTTCATCGGATACAGTAACAGTATCATATAAAGAAACCGCCTGCATCACCATAGCGACGTCATGGTAACCATCAGGTCGCTTACTAACGATATCAAGTGATAAGTTAATTTTTGCCGGTGCTTTTACACTAAGCTTCATATCAAAGCTCCTTTAAAAACTCTTCAATAAGCGTTAATGCTTTTTTCAGGTGTTTGAGCGAATATGAATACGAAAGTCTTACATAGCCTTCGCCACATTCACCAAAAGCAGAACCTGGAACAAGTGCAACGCGTTTAGATCGCAATAATTTAGTACAGAACTCATCAGATGTAAGTCCTGTTGATTTTATACATGGGAAGCAGTAAAAAGCACCCTTAGGCTCAAAACAAGTAAGTCCCATTTTATTAAGGCTTCCTACTACTAATCTACGTCTCATATCATACTGATCACGCATATACGCAATATCATCATCGCCGTTTTTGAGTGCTTCAATAGCGGCATACTGAGCAGTAGTAGGCGCAGACATAATACAGTACTGGTGGAGTTTAGTCATCATTTCAATGATTTCTTTCGGACCACATACATAGCCCAAACGCCAACCCGTCATAGCATAGCTCTTAGAAAAGCCGTTGATAACTACTGTGCGCTCTTTCATACCTTCCATAGATGCAATAGAAACGTGAGTATTCCCGCCATATGTAAGCTCTGAGTATATCTCATCAGAAAGCACCATCAAATCGTGCTTAATAGCAAACTGAGCGATTTCTCTGAGGTTTTCTTCTTCTAAAATCGCACTAGTAGGGTTATTAGGAAAAGGTAGAATCAGAAGTTTCGTTTTATCGGTTACTTTTTCTTTTATGTCGTCAACCGTAAGGCTGAAATTATTCTCAATTTTAGTTTCTATTATAACAGGAGTCGCCTGAGCCATAATGGTAAGCGGTTCATAGCATACAAAAGACGGCTGAGGTATAAGCACCTCATCCCCTTTTCCTACTAAGCAACGTATAGCTATATCAATAGCTTCGCTACCACCTACTGTAACGACAACCTCTTTTTCCGGCGAATATGTAAGGTTGCACTTACGTTTCATATAATTACATATTTCTTCTCTTAGCTCTGCAAAACCTCGGTTAGGTGTGTACCATGTTCTGCCTAGCTGAAGTGAATCGATACCTGCTTTTCTGACGTGCCAAGGAGTCTTGAAATCAGGCTCACCGATAGAAAGAGATATGACGTTATCCATTTCATTGACAATATCAAAGAACTTTCTGATACCGGAAGGTTTGACGTTCTTGATAGAGTCGTTAATCTTATTACTGTAATCTATCACACTACCATTTCCCTTCTGTCGGTAGGCTCATCCACGTCAACCAGTGGCACCGAACCCTCTTTATACTTTTTGAGTAAAAAGTGAGTCGCCGTTGATACTATACCCTCCAAAGCTGATAATTTCTTAGCAACAAAGGAAGAAATATCCTGAATAGTATCACCTTTAACAATTAACGCAAGGTCATATCCTCCAGCCATAAGATAGACTGAAGAAACCTCAGAAAACATCATAACCTTTTCAGCTATCTCATCAAAGCCTTTCTCTTTCTGCGGCGTTACTTTCAGCTCAATAATAGCCATAACACCTGCATCTTTGACGTTATCCCAGTTAACCATAGCCTGATAGCCTCTGATAACACCTGAATCTTCGTACTCTTTGATCTGGGCTTTGATATAATCCTCAGGCTCGTTGAGCATCAACGCTAATTGCTCGGTAGTATAAGATGAGTTTTCACTTAATATTTTCAGTAATTTATCCATAATGACCTCCGTTAGATAGTTTGCAACGCGAGAGAATCGTTAGTGCACACAGAGTCAAAGCACACGGCACTAGCAATGCTCAAAAGTTCATATTTTCTGTCATTTATATTTATCTCGATAGCGTCACGCATAGAAGAAAA
>JAFVVB010000053.1 GCA_017502425.1 Ruminococcus sp.
GCTACTCTGAAAAGCATGCAAACAGCATGTACAACATCTACTTCTGCTACGGATAAGCACATCAAAATCTGACCCGCTATAACCAAAGAATAGAGTATAGATGTACACTTGTACATCTATACTCTGATTTTTTACCTGTGAGAGTGAAAATCAAATTGTGTGAAAAGATAATATAAAACTAAAAAATACTCGCAATAATAGATTGAAACCAACACAGCGAAAATTTGAGAACGTGTGAAAGCGTTACCGTGGAAGTGAGCGCTGAAGTGTTACTTCTACGATGTGGTTTTTTCTATCTGTAAATACACTCTTTTTCGACAGTGATATAATGCTAAAATTTGCTGAGATAGGTGAACTTTTTAGAGATTATACGGACGTTTTTACTCCTCCGATTTTGTTGCAGGAATAAGCGTGGGTGTCGTAACCGACTCCACGCATATTACATCAGACAGCAAAGCCGACTGTTATGCGGTTTTTGAGCTGACACCGTCAGGGTGTCAAAAAACACGATTATTTCAAACTACGATGTCGTAACTGCAATTAATACGAATGTTAAGCCATTCTTGAGGGTGTCGTAGAGATTTCTCAAAAAACTTAATACGAATCAAAAATTGCACCGCAGTAAACAAAGACTACAAATCTTCTTACTGCGGTGCAAATTTGTCTGGATATTGTAAAAATTGTGTGGTATGTTGTTGTGCTAGAAAAGGAGTGAATATTATGGCAAGAGTATTGCTGACTTCGGGTAATGCATTCAAACGAACAGACAACAGATGGTGTGGTGTTGTATGGTATCTAGATGAAGACGGTGAACGTAAACGTAAATCGTTTTCAAGCACAACAAAACAAGGTGTCAAAGATAAGATGACAAAGTACATTCGTGACTTCGAAAAGCAAGAACAAGAAGCAAATGAAAGCCACGAACAACTTCAAGTTAGTATGCAAAGGTGGTTAGAAGTGTTCAAGTACCCAACAGTAGAACATACCACCTATGACCGAATCGAATGTACTGCTAAGAATCATATTTACCCTGCACTTGGTAAAAAGATTGTGTCAACCATCAAAGCAGTAGATATTAAAAAGATTCTTAATGAACAGATGATAAATGGTTATGCTTTCACAACTGTAAAGAAAACAAGAGATATATTCGGTGAGTACTTCCGTTATCTGATAGAGCAAGAAGTGATAACTAAGAACCCAATGCAAAGTGTACCGATGATTAAAAAATCAAATTTCTATGCACAGCAAGGCAAAGAGATACTTCCTACAACAGATACAATAACAGTGTTCACCGAAGATGAAATAGCAAAACTCAAAACTGAGTGTAAAAGAACCTGGAACACAGGCAAACGATTCTATCAACAGTCAGCTGCATATATCTTTATGCTGAACACAGGACTTCGGACAGGTGAAATGTTAGGGCTGAAGAACAGCGACATCGACCTAGAGAACAGAGTAGTGTACATACAGCGTGGAGCAAAAGAAATCTACAAGCGTGATGGAGTTAAAGCTACCTCAGGCAGAGAAGTTGTAATCGGTAAAACCAAAAGTGCTACTAGCAACAGAGTTGTACCACTCAACAACACAGCCATAGAAATGGTGAAGGAACTGCGAGAAGAGTTCTACTTTGAAGAAGACTCACCACTAGTACCTGATGAACACGGAAACTTTACAAAACCAAGCAACTTCAGAAAGCGATTCTACCGAATCCTTGATGGAGCAGGTATAGAGCACAAAGGTCTGCACTCCCTCAGACATACATTCGCGACTAACCTAGTAAACGGAGTGAAACAACCCGACGGCACAGTAAAATGTCTATCTCCAAAAGAAGTTGCAGACTTGCTCGGTCACAGTACGTCTGAAATAACAGAACGTTACTACGTGAAAAGAGATAACTCAAGGCTCAATGGTATTACCGATGGGTTTGAGATGTAAAAAGAGTGCGATAAAATTAGCTGTATTCAGGTGATAGATTTTAAGGTTTTCTGTGGTATTATAAGTGAAAGGCTTTTCAAAGGAACTGGCAAGGAGGATAATATGAGTAATCTGGAATTTGATGGCATTGTAAGACGATATATAGGAATGCTATATCGAATAGCTTTTAACTATTTGAAAAACAAAGAAGATAGTGAGGACTGTTTGCAAAATGTTTTTATACGCCTATACAATTACAAAAATGACTTTGTTAGTGAAGAGCATCTCAAAGCGTGGTTGATTCGTGTAACAATCAATGAAAGCAAACGCATATTAAGTAATAATATAAAGCATGCTACTGTTGATATTGAAAAAGTGGCAAACGAGCTTTACGTCGACGAAATCGAGAAGAGAGATTTTTCTATTGAGCTGATGAAGTTGAATCCAACTTATAGTACGGTGCTATATTTATATTACTATGAAGGATATAAGGTGAAAGAAATAGCCAAATATCTTTCAAAGACAAGTGTTGCGATAAATTTAATATTATCACGTGCCAGAAAACAATTAAAAGATTTTTTACAGGAGGACTATAATGAATAAGCCTATTAAAGATTTTTATACAAAGCTTGAGATGAACCCAGATGCTGTCGAAAGAATAATTACAACATCAAAAACAATAAGGCTTAATAAAACCTATAATAAAGTTTTCGTGACGGTATCAACTTCTGTTGCAGCGTTGTTAATTGCAGTAGTTTCTATATTTTTGTTAAATTCAGGTGAGAATAATGTTGCAAAACCTCAAAGTTTAACCAATGAAGTGATTAATCAATTTGATACCCTAGGTAATGCAGATAATGTGTTAACTGTGCACGATGACTATTGTTTGTGGATGTCAGGTGCTTACTTTAATGGTGAAAAAATGTATCTTGCTTTGACTGGTGAATATGTAGGTAACAAAGAATCTGGTTTGGAGCATAACACTTTAAAATTTGAATTTAAAAATAATAATGAATATTTCGTAACGGTGAATGATGAGGAATTTAAAGTGACAAGTGATGCTATAGTATTGGAAAAAGATGGAAAGTATTTCAATGGAGTTGTTGTGGTAGACGCACCAATTTCAGAAAGTATAGTTAAGGTGAAGCTAAATATTCCTTTTTTAGAAGTGTATGAAAATATGGAACTTATTACTACTGCGAAAGGTCCTTTTGAAGTAGAAGATATAGTGAGTCGAGTTTATACTAAAAATGAAGAAAAACTGCTTAATGGTGAAAATGAACCTTATATTACACACGTTGCTGCTCATCAAGTAGGTGTATATAATGAGCCTGAAATAGGGTTGAGTTTAGAGTGTTATTTACCGAAAGAAGGTTACTATTCAAATAAAATAAAAGTTGTTGTGTATAACGAAGATGGTAGTGAGGTGCCTATAGTTCAGGAACATAAACTATTTAGAGAATCTAAATATATTAAATCAGCTTCATACGGTTTCCCTAAAGATAGAAATATAAGGGTTGCCCTTATAGATATTGAAAGTGGAAACTTAGTACAGGAATACGAAGTGTATTTAAACGATCCAGCAAAAACTTTGGCAGTTGATGAATAAATAGTATAGTGGGGGTGGTTTTATATGTTTATTTTAGGTAAAAAATACAGTTATTTAACGGAGGTACTTAGATAGAAAAATATTTAGTATATCTCATATTTTTAGTTAATAATGTTTGATGTTATTTTGATGCTAAAGTAGACGGAATGTTTGAAAACAGTTAGCAGCAGATGATAAAATGATGCCCGTTTGGTGCTGTGAATCGTAAATCTACAGACCACACGCCGAGGCTAAAACAAAAGTAAAAACCCGCTTAAACCTAGTGTTTAAGCGGGTTTCTTAATGGCAGGGGCAGAAGGACGCAATAAATCGGAGATTTCTTGCACTGCTTGACGACCCAATGCTGACGCATTCGGTACCCGTCTTCGCACCTTTTCGCTACAAAACAGTATAGATACTGTTTTGCTTAACGCTCAAAGCCCTCTCAGGCTTCGAGTCCTTTACATCTTTACGATAAAAAGAAAACATCCACCGAAAATGGTGGATGTCTCTTTTTATGGCAGGGGCAGAAGGACTCGAACCCTCGGCACGCGGTTTTGGAGACCGCTGCTCTACCAACTGAGCTATACCCCTAAATATTCATTTCAGCGTTGTTTATTCTATCATTTTAATCGCTTAATGTCAAGGGTTTTTCGAATAATCGCCTCATATCCTGAATATTAGATGCGATTTCGGTCGCTTTGTTGCTAAATACATTTGCTTTTTTTACACATTTCCTCTCAAAACCATCCTGATTTCGCTTTGAACCCGCCAAAAGTCGAAAGTATTCAAACAAATGTTTGCATTTTTTGTCGAAATGTGTTACAATTTCTGTGAAGAAAAGTTTTCATTAATTATCATGAGGTGATATTATGAAACCACTAAGCAAAAGCCAACAGAAAGTTTATGACTATATTTTAGGGTGTAGCGAAGTCGGTAGAGTTCCGTCGGTTCGCGAGCTGTGCGAAGCCACCGGATTTAAATCCACTTCCACCGTCCACCTCCACTTAAAAACACTCGAAGACCGCGGACTTATCGAGCGTGAAAGCGGACTCAATCGCTGTATCCGTATCAAAAACGATGAACCTACCGCTAAAGTCCCCCTGCTCGGTCGCGTCACCGCCGGTGTGCCTATACTTGCCGTTGAGCAGATTGAGAGCTACGTCCCTGTGTCGCAGTCTGTCACTCGTGGTCGTGAGATGTTCGCGCTACATGTCGTGGGTGACAGTATGATTAACGCGGGTATTTTCGACGGCGATGTCATCATTGTCCATCGCACTCCGACCGCTTTCAACGGCGACATCGTAGTAGCTATGGTCGAGGACGAGTGCTCAGGAGAGCCTAGCGCTACTGTAAAGCGCTTTTATAAAGAAAAAGGCCACATTCGTCTCCAGCCTGAGAACGACGACTACGAACCTATCATAGTCGACTCGTGCGTTCTTTTGGGAAAAGTTGTCACTCTCATCAGAAACTTTGAGTAATTTATCTAATATTTATTAATAATTAAAGCACGGTTTTCACCGTGCTTTTTTCATGCAAAAAAACTGAGTATTTCACTTTTATCGCGCTCTATCTGAGCTTTGAGTTCATCGATATTCGAAAACTTTCTTTCCTCTCGTATGAACTTACGCAAAACAGTTTTCACCGTTTCTCCATACAAATCCTCGCCGTTATAATCGAGTATATGCGTCTCGCACACAGGTTCGCTATCGCCCACCGTCGGATGCGTTCCGATATTAGTAGCGCCTTTATGCGTCCTCTCTCCCACCACAACTTCAGTAGCATAAACACCGAAACGCGGAGTTATGATTTCACTGCTTAAGCGTTGGTTGATAGTCGGAAAACTAAGTTTCTTTCCGATGTGATTTCCGCTGATTATTTCACTCTCGATGAAAAAGTCATAGCCAAGCATAGCGTTCGCTTTTTCAATCTCGCCCAGTGCTATACACTCACGTATTCTCGTGGAGGAAATCATCTTGCCCTCATACATAACACCATCGCACGTAATCAGTTCAATTCCAAGTTCATCGCACAATTTTCGCAAGTCATCAACGCCCGCTTTTCCACCTTTACCAAAATGGTAATTACGACCCGTCACTATACACTCAGCGTTGAGCTTTGCGACCAGTATATCGGCTACGAATTCATAAGGAGATAAATTCATAACTTCTTCAAAGTCGATACAGAAAACATCTTCGACACCATTCTTCTCAAAAAGTCTGAATTTGACTTCGTTAGACGTAAGCAGGGGTTTCTTAGTTGCAAGCACAGCCGACGGACTTTTCTTAAACGTCAACACGGTTGCAACACTTTTACCAGACAGCCCTGCGCATTTTCCGACAACTTCAGCGTGACCTTTGTGCACACCGTCAAAAAAACCGAGTGCTACCGTAGTCTTATATTCAGTTTTTCTGATAGAATCAAAAATCTGCATAATAACTCTCCGAAATAATATACATTGATTATAGAGCAAAACAGAATGCTTTGCAAGAAGGAGAATATGGATGCAAGAATTCAGTGTCAGTAAAGCAACCGAATATGACTCACATATCCGCAAAAAAGCCTTCATAAAACGCGAGGTCATCGGCTATTCAACTCTTAACAGAGAGCTAGTAGCTTACACTATCGGTAGTAAAGATGGACTTCTAATATGTGCAACCTTTCACGGTATGGAGCGAATCACAGCGAAAATGAGCTATCACTTCCTGCTTGACGTCTCAGCTAAATATACGGAAAATGGCAGTTTCAGACAGAAGCTCTCAAAAAGTGGATTAACCGTCATACCAATGGTGAATCCCGACGGAGTAGATATCAGTTTATGCGGTCCAAAAGCCGCCCGCCATCTGAAATCCCACGTTGAAAAATGCATAGAAAAATATGACTCTCACTATTCAAAGTGGCAAGCTAACGCAAACGGAGTAGATATAAACCACAACTTCGATGCAGGCTTTTCAGACGTCAAAAAAGCCGAACGTAATATGGGGATAATATCCCCCTCACCCACTCGCTACGGAGGTGAATTTCCCGAATCGGAAAAAGAAACGAAAGCGCTGTGCGACTTTTGTAGAAAACACGATTTTCATACAGCGGTAGCACTTCACTCCCAAGGTCGAGAAATCTACTACGACTACGGAAAACACATGCCGAAATCAAGCATCATTACAGCAAACGAAATGGCAAAAATCTCAGGCTACACCGTTTCCCATCCCACAGGAATCGCAGTGGGCGGAGGATTTAAAGACTGGTTTATAGACTACTTTCACCACCCTGCTTTCACCATAGAAGTCGGAAAAGGTGTAAATCCGCTACCACCCGAGATTTTCCACTCCGAGTACAAAATAGTATCAAAAATCCTTTGGCATCTGCTAATGCATCGAATGCTATAAACTACTCCTATTTAAAGAATGAACGCCACTGAATGTTTTTTCAGTGGCGTTTTCTGTTACATAAAAACAGCGATGATTTTACTCATCGCTGTTTTGCTTTATTATCAGTTTTTCAATTTTAATTATGAGGTTGCTTAGTCCTCTATATCTTCGATTTTGAGCTGATTTTTCAGGTTTTCGAAGAAGTCGTTGTGATCCTCTAAAGATGGCTCAAATACGGATTTAGTATCATCAGCACCTGCACCGATATTCACGCGTTTAGCGGTTTTGCTAGGAGAAGCGGAGTATATCTCCTCCATATCTATATCAGCGTCATCGTCAATGAAATCATCGCTTTCGTCGCTTACAGCCTTTTCTTCTTTTACAGGCTGGGCTTTAGCTGTTTTTTCATCAACTGCTGTGAACACTCTTGTCTTGCCGTCACTTGCGTCAGCATCATCGCCATCTTCAAACGCAGAATCAACTGCGTCGTTTTCTACCGGCTCATATTCTTCTTCAACAGGCTCAACAGCACCGAAGTAAATCTGATACCATACAAGGAACACGTAGATAGTCCAGATTTTACGTGAGTTGTCCTCTTTCTCTACGAAATGCTCATCGAGGTAGTCGATAAGAAGTTCTGTATTAAAGAACTTCTCAGCAGTAGGAGAAGTAAACATCTCTTTAACGATTGAATAGTAGTGCTCATCTCTTAACCATACACGAGTAGGTACAGGGAAACCGAGCTTTTCTTTCTGGGCAGTCTGCTCAGGAAGATGTCTCAGCGCTGCCTGGCGCATAGCGTACTTAGTGTTTTCCTTATTAACTCGAAGGTCGGTAGGAATAGTAGAAGAAACCTTGAACACTTCTTTATCAAGGAAAGGTACTCTCAGCTCTAAGGAGTTAGCCATACTCATTCTGTCAGCTTTAAGCAGGATATCACCAGTCATCCACATATTGATATCGAGGTACTGCATCTTAGTAACCTCGTCGTATCTGCGGGCACGGTTATAGTGTCTGCGCACGAGTCGTGTAGGGTCAGTAGCGATTTCAGGATTCTTGAGAATAGCCTTTTTCTGCTTCTGATCATACATATATGCGTTACCGATGAAGCGTTTCTCCAGCGGATGAGTAGCACGAATGAGATAGTCTCTACCCTTGATGTCAGGAAGTTTCTTACATACCCAGCTGATAGCCTTACGGATACAGTATGGTACGATAGTCTGATAGAGCTTGAACACTCTAGGCTCGTTGTAGCATGTGTAACCACCGAACAACTCGTCAGCACCCTCACCTGAAAGTACTACCTTAACGTATTCGCTAGCAAGCTTCGCTACGAAGTACAGCGCGATACATGAAGGGTCAGCGAGTGGCTGATCCATGTGGTACTGAACCTTAGGAACAGCAGCCCAGAACTCTTCTGATGAAATGAGTTTAGTGTGGTGCTCAACACCGAGCTCTTTAGATAAATTCTCAGCCCAGCTGATTTCGTTATATCTTTCGCCGAAATCAAATCCTACTGTGAAAGTTTTCTGGTCTTTAAAATATGTTGAAACGTAACTTGAGTCAACACCGCTTGATAAGAAGCAACCTACTTCAACATCAGCGATTTTATGAGCATTAACGGAGTTTTCGAAAACTGCCTCGATTTTATCAACAGCCTCTTCCTCTGTCATATCCTCATCGATTTTGAACTTAGGCTCAAAATAACGCTGAGTTTCAATAACACCGTCTCTGTACCACATGAAGTGGCCAGGAAGCAAGCAGTACACACCTTTAAAGAAAGTGAGTGGCTGTGGGCAGTACTGGAAAGAAAGGTAGTGGTCGAGAGCCTTCTCGTTGAATTCCTTCTTAAAGTCAGGGTGCTCTAAAATACTCTTGATTTCAGATGCGTAGCAGAACTCATCGCCAATCATAGTGTAGTGGAGCGGTTTAATACCAAAGAAGTCACGAGCAAGGAAAATCGCCTTGGTTTCCTTATTATAAATAGCGAAAGCGAACATACCTCTGAGATGCTCAAACATATCCTCGCCCCACTCTTCAAAACCGTGGAGGAGCACTTCGCTGTCAGAAGAAGTAGCGAAAGTATGACCGAGCTCAGAAAGTTCCTTTCTTAAATCTTTATAGTTGTAAATCTCGCCGTTGAAGGTGAGCACCAGAGTCTTGTCCTCGTTTTCGATAGGCTGGTCACCCTCGTTTAAGTCGATGATACTAAGACGTCTGAATCCCATATTGATGTAGTCATCAGCAAAAAATCCACTGGAGTCAGGACCTCTGTGAGTGATAACCTCTGCCATTTTTTGTATGGTGTTTTCACGCTGTTCTATTTGTCCTGTGAAGCCACAGATTCCGCACATACAGCAAAACTCCTTTCGTTCAGGTTACACCTGAATACGTTTATTTCTAAAAATTATCATAATTACACATTATAATTAAGTTTATAATAACACACTATCTTTAAAACTGCAACAAATATAATAAAAAAATCGCAATATATTGTGTTGCACGAGTGATTTTTTTGATGTATAATGCGTAGTGCAGTCGTATTATGAGGATATTACCCCCATATACACGCAAAGGAAGGTTATATTTATGCAATCATTAACAGGAACACTGGTCAACACCGTAGCCGTATTAATAGGCGGTGTGCTCGGATTATTGTTCAAAAAAGCTATACCACAACGACTGAGTGACACCGTATTCAAAGGGCTCGGACTATGCACTATGTTCATCGGAATCACCGGTGTATTTCAGGAAGGCGTCAACACCCTCGTCGCTATCCTCTCGGTCGTTATCGGAGCTATCATTGGCGAAGCAGCTGACCTTGACCGACGCATCAATACGCTTGGTAAATGGATAGAGAATAAATTCAGTAAAGGCGACGAAGATGGCAAAGTAAGTATTGCGCAGGGTTTCGTTTCTGCCAGTCTGCTTTTCTGTGTGGGTGCGATGACTATCGTCGGCTCACTCCAAAGCGGTCTTGCTAATGACCACACAACGCTTTTTACTAAAAGTATCTTAGACTTTGTTGCCGCCATTATTTTTGCTAGTTCCCTAGGAGTTGGTGTGCTGTTTTCTGCACTGTTCGTGCTTGTTTATCAGGGAATAATGTCACTTGGCTCATATTTAGTCGCTCTGTTATTCTCCACTTCTACGGACATGCTCGCACTCACTGGTGAGCTCACCCCATTTATGCTCACAGTAAACACCATGAATTGCGTGGGATATATCATCATTATCGGACTGGCGCTCAATATGATAGGTATAACAAAGCTCAAGGTCATGAACTATGTTCCGGCTATCTTCATGCCTATATTACTATGCCCACTCGCGCAGTGGTTAGTTACTCTTGTTTGATTTGCAGGCTTTCAAGCCTGCTTTTCTTTTAAGTAGTATTTACTAAATATATTAAATATGTTAGTATACCAAAAGTAAATGAAGGTGAAATAAATGTCGTATAATTTTTTATTCTTTTTCAATAATGTACTTTTAGGTATAGGACTTGCGATGGACGCGTTCTCAGTATCACTCGCAAATGGTCTGAACGAACCTAAGATGAGAGCACATAAAATGCTTACTATCGCATCAACTTTTGCTTTTTTTCAGGCGCTGATGCCGTTACTTGGGTGGCTGTGCGTACACACAGTACTAAACCAGTTCAAAGTATTCGAAAAGTTCATACCATGGATAGCGCTCGTGCTTTTATGCTACATTGGTATCTCGATGATTATAGACTCAAAGAAAAATAAGGACGAGCCCGAAAAGCCGAAGCTCGGCGCACTGGCGCTACTTCTTCAGGGAATCGCTACTTCTATCGATGCTTTATCCGTAGGATTTACTATCGCCGACTATGACTTTTTCATGGCTCTTATTAGTGTGCTCATCATCGGAGTAATCACACTTATCATTTGTCTTTTAGGACTTAAAATCGGTAAGACATTCGGTACCAGCCTCTCTCGATACGCCACTACCGTCGGCGGTATCATACTGATACTGATAGGACTGGAGATATTTATCAGCGGAATTTTCAATATATTGTAAGCACTAGTAAATTGTGACTATTTTTTCACAGAATGTATTAAAAAAGTTCAATTTCAGTTCACAGCTAATTCACATATTAAGAAAAAGATGCGTTATAATATAGTTGTACAAAGTTAAGGACCGCAACTTGATTTTGTACTGTTCTACTCTCCTCAATGTAGGCAAAAGGCCTAACATTGTACCCCTCATTTTTATATGGGATTTGTCCCCAAAACAAAAACAAAGGCACTAGGCTACCGCAAGGCTTAGTGCTTTTTGTTTTATATTTAAGCGCCGAGGTGCGCAGCCCTCACAAAGTCAAAGTCGAGTCAGTATTTTTGAAGTTGACGAAGTCAACGCAAAAAAGGGTGCGAGACTGTGGACTTTTGAGGAATAGCGGAGCACAACGAGGCGTGATATTTAAGCGCCGAGGTGCGTAGCCCTCAAGTTTTAATGAGCGATAATGAGGTATCCTTTCGTAGGGGACGGCGACCTCGACGTCCCGCGTGCGTAAGCACCAAATATTTCGTAGGGGACGGCAACCGCGTCGTCACAAAACCTGTCGATTTCGATTATGCTATCCGCAAAATCTACATCTTTTTATTTGCTCCTCCTCTCCCCAAAATCTCCGATTTTGGGGTCCCCGAATTATTCCCGCGTGCGTAAGCACCAAATAAA
>JAFVVB010000054.1 GCA_017502425.1 Ruminococcus sp.
AAGCGTCATAATCCTGCTGCGCTCCAAGCATAATGATAGGATTCTCAGGAGTATATGTCTGTATAATTGCTCTTCCCTTTTCTGCACCTCTGCCACTTCTTCCAACAACCTGGGTTATCATGGAAAAAGCGTTTTCAAAGCTTCGGTAATCGTCGCTGTATAACATTTGGTCAGCACTAAGCACTCCAACTAAGGTAACATTCGGAAAATCAAGACCTTTAGCAACCATCTGTGTACCAACAAGTATATCGTATTCACCCATTGAAAACTCTCTGAGTTTTTTCTCATGGGAAGATTTACTCATAGTAGAATCGGTATCCATACGTAATATTCTCGCCTGTGGAAAAATCTCAGCTAGTTCTGACTCAGCACGCTGAGTCCCTGAACCCATAAATCTAAGTGAGTTGCCGTTACAAGTCGGACATATACCATCATATTTTACAGAGTGACCACAGTAATGACACATCAATCGATTATTAGCACTATGATAAGTCATAGATATCGAACAGTTAGGGCATGTTACTGTTTCTCTGCAGTTTCTACAAGTTACAAAAGAATTATGCCCTCTGCGATTAAGAAGAATGATGGTTTGCTTTTTATTATTGAGGTTTTCTTCAATATTATCTAACAGCAACGAAGAAAACTGAGCGGTGTTCCCAACAGCAACTTCTTCGTTCATATCGGCAGTAATAACATCGGGCAAAGTAGCATTACCGTAACGTTTATTTAATGTAACCTTATTATATTTACCGACAGCTGCATTATAGTAAGTTTCTACACTCGGGGTAGCAGAAGCCAGAACCAGTAATGATTTATTATATGATGTTCTGAATTTTGCAATTTCTCGCGCATGAAAACGAGGTTTACTCTCGGATTTATACGTATGTTCCTGCTCTTCGTCCATAATAATTAGACCAAGCTGAGAAAAAGGAGCAAACACCGCAGAACGTGTGCCAATAGCAATAGACGCAAGTCCTTTTTTCACTCGCTTATATTCATCAAGACGTTCACCAAGTGATAGTCCACTATGAAAAACCGCTACTTTATCAGGAAAGTTCGACTTAAAAATCGATATCAGCTGACTGGTAAGTGCTATTTCAGGAACCATAACGATTACGCCTTTATTATCTGAAACGACCTCTTCAATCAACTTCATAAAAACTGAAGTTTTACCTGAACCTGTGATACCGTAAAGCAAAGACACAACTGAATCATCAGATTTATAATCGTTCATTAATGATTCAAAAGCAACCTGCTGTTCATCAGTAAGTGTTATGTCACGCTTTTCGCTACAACCTGATTTAGGTATTCTGAAAACTTCATCATCGAAGTATTGAGCAAGCCCCTTTTTCACAATAGAATCAACAACACTGGTGCTGACTCCTGTGTAGTAGCAAATCTCTTTAACACATACACTACCAACAGTATTAAGTAGTTCAAACACAGTTTCCTGCTTTTTAGTAAGCTTTACAGAAGCGATATCAGCGTCATCATTGATTCTGATCATTTTAACGCTTTTATCTTTAGTTTTACGGAAAGTCGAGTCGTTTTTCTCTAAAAGACCTTCTCTACACATATTATCAAGGTATGCTGAGTCTTCCAGTCCGAAAGTATCAAGTAAAACTTCCTTTTTAACAGCTGTACCTTTTTTGAGCAAAAACTGTATAACCCTACGTTTTTCATCTTCTAGTTCAAACAAATCATAATCAATAGGTTTTTTTACAGAATATTCAGTTGTAATTTTATAGTTGATGCCAGCAGGTAACATTGCTTTTACAGCATCATAATAGGTGCAAAAACAATGTGACTTCATAAAATGTACCATTTCAACCATTTCATCAGTAAGAACAGGTTCAGCATCAAGAACTTGTGCTACTGATTTAAGGTTAGTGGTATTTTCAGCGTCATCGGTTTTTAAATATAAGACTAAACCCTGACGCTTCTTGTTGCCTTTTCCAAATGGCACCAACACTCTACATCCTACCTTTACATCTTCTGACATATCGGTCTCTACAATGTAGTCAAATATCTTATCAAAGTGGTATACAGTATTATCAACCGCAATACCTGCGATAAGTGTTTTCATTATTCGTCTTCCGGCTCTAAGATATTGTATTTGTGATTTTTGAAATCTTCGATAGCCAGAAGTACAGGCTTCTCATCAGTGATAACATTCTCATCTTTAAAACCCTGTGCAATTTCTCTAGCTCTTTTAGCTACTCCTATAACGAGAGCGTAACGGCTCTCCTTACCTGTTAACATATCGTCAAGTGATGCTCTTTTCATGATTAATACTCCTTTTTACTGTTTTTAAT
>JAFVVB010000055.1 GCA_017502425.1 Ruminococcus sp.
AATTAGAACAAAAATTTAGTAATATATTAGGTGGTAGTTTAAGATCAGATAAAATATTTTTAGAAACTAATAGATCTGAAATATTAAGTGATATTTATCGACAAATGAGAGATTTAAAATTATTAGATAGTAAATTTGATGTTAAAATCGGACTGCGTGACTTAAATGGTGCCGGTGTTCTTACCGGACTTACCGATATTTCGGAAATTCGCCAGAATAAAATCGTAGATGGTAAAAAGGTTCCTACTGACGGTAAGCTTTTTTATCGTGGCGTTAACGTCGAGGATATTATCAAGGGTTGTATCGCTGATAACAGATACGGTTTTGAAGAAGCGGTGTATCTCCTTCTTTTCTCTAAGTTGCCAAATGCACAGGAGTATAAGGACTTTACACATCTTTTATCTGATTGCCGAGTGTTACCTAAGCACTTTACACGTGACGTTATTATGAAGGCACCTAGCAAAGATATGATGAACTCACTCGCTCGCTCTGTACTTACCTTAGCGTCATACGACGATAATGCGACTGACACATCTATCGAGAACGTATTAAGACAGTGTTTACAGATTATTTCTGTGTTCCCACTGCTTACTACATACAGCTACCATGCGTATAACCATTACCACAAAGGCGGAAGCTTCTTTATCCATAATCCAGATAAAGACCTTTCTACCGCTGAAATTATCTTAAAGACTCTGCGTCCTGATCAGCAGTACACAGAGCTTGAAGCAAAAGTGCTTGATTTATCTTTGATTTTACACGCTGAACACGGTGGTGGTAATAACTCCACATTCACTACCTGCGTTGTTACAAGCTCAGGTACTGATACCTACTCTGCTGTTGCAGCGGCTTTATGTTCGCTTAAAGGTCCTAAACATGGTGGCGCGAACAAAAAGGTTATGGGTATGATGAAAGACATCAAGAAGAATGTTAAAAGCTGGAATGACGACGAAGAAATAGCAGCATATCTGACTAAAATCGTTGATAAACAAGCGTACGATAACGCCGGCCTTATCTACGGTATTGGTCACGCGGTTTATTCTATTTCTGACCCTCGTGCACGAGTATTCAAAGGCTTTGTTGAACAGCTCGCAAAAGAAAAGGGCAAGATGAAAGAATACGACCTTTACAGCCGTATCGAACGTTTAGCACCTGAAGTTATCGCGAAGAAACGCAAAATGTACAAAGGTGTTTCTGCCAACGTCGATTTTTACTCAGGATTTGTATATAAAATGCTCGGTTTACCACCTGAGCTTTATACACCGATTTTTGCTGTTGCAAGAATTGCGGGTTGGAGTGCTCATCGACTTGAGGAGCTGATGAATGTATCTAAGATTATTCGTCCTGCTTATATGAGTATTTCAGAAGAAAAGCCATATCTTGGTATGAACGAAAGATAAAACATAGCCACAGCTTTCGGGCTGTGGCTTTTTAAAAGGTAGTTTATGAAGAAGTTTTTTTCAAACAGATATATTTGCGCACTTACCGCTGTTTTATGCACCTTGCTGTGGGGTACTGCGTATCCGCTGATTAAACTTGCGTATGCTGATATGAGTATCAGCAGGATTCCCGATAAACTGATGTTTGCGGGGCTAAGGTTTTTTATCGCAGGAATCATGGTGTTTATCGTGTGCGGATTTATGCGTAAAAATATCTTTAATATCGAGAAAAAGAGAATACCTAAAATCATAATATACTCGCTACTGCTTACTGTATTTCACTATACATGTAACTATATCGGAGTCTCAAACGCATCTGCGACTAAAACATCGGTTTTAGCGTCTTTTTCGGCTTTTCTGGGAGTGCTGATAGCTCCGTTGTTTTTTAAAGACGAAAAGCTGACTATGAAAAAAGTAATGGGATGCGTAGTAGGAGCACTTGGTGTGCTTTTAGTGAATTTATCTTTCTTCTCAGGTTCATTTACGTTTATGGGAGAGGGTTTTGTGTTGCTTGCTACCGTGTGTAGTGCGTGCGGAAGTCTGTACGGTAAAGTGGTGAGTAAAGGTAAGATTTTCGAGGTCACAGCATGGCAGCTTTTTATAGGTGGTATAATACTGTGCCTTGTATCATTGCCGTTTTCTGCTCATATCTCTTTTACACCAAAAGGTGTTTTCGAACTCATATTCTTAGGCTTTGTTTCAGCGTGTTCATTTTCGCTGTGGACGGCTCTGCTAGTGTATAATGAAGCAGGAAATATTATGATATATAATCTGCTTATTCCGGTATTTGGAACTATGTGGTCGTATATAATACTGGGAGAAACCGAAATACTAAGTCCGCTTTACATTATCAGTTTGGGACTTATCTGTATGGGTATAGTTTTAGTTAATATAAAGGATAAAAAGAAGGTCAGCTGAGCTGACCTTTATTTTTTGAAAATTATATTTTACAAATCGAGTTTATGTGGTACAATGACAGTGTATATTAGGCAATATATAGGATAACTATATCTAAAGAGGTGATTTTCATGAGAATGACTAAGATAGTGTGCACTATGGGACCTGCGTGTGATAATGTCGAAACATTATCCAAGATGATTGATGCTGGTATGAATGTTGCACGTTTTAATATGTCGCATGGAACATACGATGAGCAGCAGGCTCGTTTTGATAGAGTGAAAGAAGCGATTGAAAAATCAGGAAAATGCATTGCTATGCTTCTTGATACTAAGGGCCCTGAAATCAGAATCGGTACTTTCCCTGATAATAAGGTTATTGTATCGGAAGGTCAAGAGTTCAGGCTGTATTCAAAAGCAGGAGTAGGTGATGAAAACGGGGTATCACTTTCTTACCCTAAACTGGTTTCCATATTTGCTAAGGATAAATCAAGCATCGGACGTCAAATTCTCTTTGATGACGGTAAAATTGTCGCAGAAGTTACCGCTACTGAAAAAGATGCTATTGTGTGTAAAATCTTAAACGGTGGTAAACTTTCCAACCGTAAAAGTATCAATATTCCGGGATACGATATAAGTATGCCGTATATCAGCGCTGTTGACCGAGCTGATATCGAATTCGGCCTTAAGCAGGGTGTCAACGTAGTAGCTGCATCGTTTGTGCGTTCTGCTGACGATGTGCTTAAAATGCGTGACTTTATTGATAGCTTAGGATACGAGGAAGTCGAAATCGTAGCAAAAATCGAGAACCAGAGCGGTGTGGATGATATTGACCGTATCATAGCTGTTTCTGACGGCATTATGATAGCACGTGGTGATATGGGCGTTGAGATTCCGTTTATAAAACTACCACAGATTCAGAAGATGATTATCCGTAAGTGTGTGCTTGCGGGTAAATATGTTATCACAGCTACACAGATGCTCGAGTCTATGACTACTAATATCCGTCCTACCCGTGCAGAAATCAGCGATGTTGCTAACGCTGTGTACGATGGTACCAGCGCTGTTATGCTTTCGGGTGAATCAGCAGCCGGTGATTATCCGGTAGAATCTGTTCAGGCGCTTGCTGATATTTGTGCTCAGGCTGAGACTAACCACGATTTGATGGATCTTAAAAACGTTATCGGAAATTTTGAACTGGGTTCGAATTTCCGTGATAATATCTGTTACTCTGCTAAACACACTGCCCAGAATATAGGAGCTAAAGCTATTATAGCTGAGAGTCAGACCGGAGCAGTAGCACGTGCTATGGCGCATTGGAGACCTGAGTGTCCTATCATCGCCGTAGTAACATCTGAGTCTGTGTGTAAAAAGCTCAGCTTTAACTGGGGTATTACAGCAGTACTTGGCGAAGAAATGCAGACTGCTGATGCTATCAACGACCAGGCTATTGCTAAAGCATTAGAAACAGGTGTTGTCAAAAAAGGTGATATTGTTATCGTCATAAGTTCTAACAAAGTTGTACCTACCGGTGGTACCGACACACTTAATATCAGAATAGTTTAATTAAAGAGAGGTTATACACATAGTAAGGTATAACCTCTTTTTTTGTTAAGAAATGTTATATAAAATCAAAAAAGGGACAACCAAAACGGTTGTCCCTTGATTTTTGCCATATTCAGATTAGTGGCGGTTTGAGTGATGTCTGCCACCGCGTCTGTCGCCCTGTCTTCTTCTAGGTTTTTCCTCAGATAAATCGTTCTCAGGAGTAAGACCGTCTACCTCGATGAGTACATCTCTACGAGAAAGGTTGAGTCTGCCCTTATCGTCGATTTCTAATACCTTAACACGAATAACGTCACCTACGTTAACTACGTCAGTAACATTTTCTGTTCTCTTAACGTCGAGCTGTGAAACGTGAACCAAGCCCTCTTTGCCCGGAGCGATTTCAACGAAAGCGCCGAAGTCCATAGTACGTGTAACCTTACCTAAGAAGATAGCGCCTGGTTCAGGATCTGTTGCGATAGTCTTAACAATCTCGAGAGCACGAGCACATTTTTCAGCGTCGATACCTGAAACAAATACCTGACCGAAATCGCCGTCTTCCTCGATGTCGATTTTAACTTCACACTCAGCCTGAATTTCTTTGATTACTTTACCGCCTTTACCGATAACCTCAGCGATTTTATCAGCAGGGATAGTAGTAGTGAGCATCTTAGGAGCGTATTTAGAAAGCTCAGCACGTGGCTCAGCGATAGCCTTGAGCATAATGTCGTCTAAAATGTAGTTTCTAGCTTTATGAGTTTTCTCTAAAGCTTCTTTAACCATCTCAGGGAGAAGACCAGTAATCTTAAGGTCCATCTGGATAGCTGTGATACCGTCGTGTGTACCTGCTACCTTGAAGTCCATATCGCCAAAGAAGTCCTCTAATCCCTGGATATCAACCATAGTCATCCATCTGTCGCCCTCAGTGATAAGACCACATGAGATACCAGCAACAGGAGCTTTGATAGGAACACCGGCGTCCATGAGTGCGAGTGTAGAACCACACACAGAACCCTGTGAAGTAGAACCGTTAGAAGAAACAACTTCTGATACAAGTCTGATAGCATATGGGAATTCTTCGACTGAAGGGATAACAGGAACTAACGCTCTTTCAGCTAAAGCACCGTGACCGATTTCACGACGACCAGGACCACGTGAAGGTCTTGTTTCGCCTACTGAGTAGCTAGGGAAGTTGTAGTGGTGCATATATCTCTTAGTTTCTTCCTCGTCGATACCGTCGAGTAACTGAGCATCAGATACAGGACCTAAAGTAGCGATAGTAAGAACCTGAGTCTGTCCACGAGTGAAAAGACCTGAACCGTGAACACGAGGTAAAAGTGAAACTTCAGATGCGAGTGGTCTGATATCGTCCATGCCTCTGCCGTCAACACGTTTCTGCTCGTCGAGTAACCATCTTCTTACGATGAATTTCTGAGTTTTGTAGAGACACTCGTCAATCTGAGCTTCGCACTCAGGATAAATCTCGTCGAAATGCTCGTGAACTTTCTCGTAGATAGGTTTGAGTCTTTCGTCTCTGACTGTTTTATCGTCTGTGTCTAAAGCTACCTTGATTTCTTCTTCTGAGAAAGCTTTGATAGCTTCGAACATATCGTGATCAGGCTCGTTAGATGGGTAAGAGAACTTCTCTTTACCGATTTCAGCCTGAATGCCTTCGATGAATTTGATGATGTGCTGGTTAGCTTCGTGACCAGCCATGATAGCGTTGTACATAGTGTCATCGCTTACGCAGTTAGCACCGGCTTCGATCATAGCGATACGCTGTGATGTTGAAGCAACAGTAGTAGCCATATCTGATTTAGCTCTCTGCTCAGCGTTAGGGTTGATGATGATTTCGCCATCAACAAGACCAACAGAAACTGAAGAGATAGGACCGTTCCATGGGATATCAGAAATAGAAAGCGCGATTGATGTACCAACCATAGCAGCGATTTCCGGCATACAGTCAGGGTCAACGCTCATTACTGTACATACGATAGAAACGTCGTTTCTCATATCTTTTGGGAAGAGTGGACGGATAGGTCTGTCGATAACACGGGAAACGAGAACAGCCTTATCGGTAGGTCTGCCTTCACGTTTTAAGAAGCTTCCCGGAATCTTACCGACTGAGTAGAGTTTCTCCTCAAAATCAACTGAAAGAGGGAAGAAGTCGATACCGTCTCTAGGTTTTGCAGCAGCAGTAGCAGCAACGTGTACTACGGTCTCACCGTAGCGTACTAAACATGCGCCGTTAGCTAACTGTGTCATTTTACCTGTTTCAACAACAAGTGGTCTGCCGGCAAATTCTGTTTCAAAAACTCTGAATTTGTCGAAAGTCATCATTGAGTTTGCCATAATAAAATCCTCCTGAAATATTTTTATATCTTCACAGGATTTTACACTGTATCGTTTAGCAATAAAACCAACAGACTACGGGGTAGCATAGAAAAATCTGCTCGTTTTACCGCTAAATAACAAATGTAAAAATCCTGTCTAAAAACGCAACATAGGGCAAACGTCCCCGTTTGCCCTAAGAATAGCTTACTTACGGATACCGAGTCTTGCGATAATAGAACGGTATCTCTCGATGTCAACCTTGGTTAAATAATCAAGGAGAGCACGTCTCTGACCGATCATTTTGAAAAGGCCGCGACGTGAGTGATGGTCCTTCTTATGAACCTTGAGGTGCTCAGTAAGGTCGTTGATTCTCTTAGTTAAAAGAGCGATCTGAACCTCAGGAGAACCTGTGTCACCTTCGTGAGTAGCGTATTCCTGCATGATAGCAATCTTTTCTTCTTTAAGCATGAGTCTTACCACCTTTTAAATAAATTTCCGACCTCCCAGAAAAGGGACGGTGATATCCGTAAAACGGCTTACTCCCTTAACCGAGAACGCGGTTATAAAGTATATTATCATAAATAGTCAGAAAAGTAAAGAGTAAATGACTATATATAATGTAAAAATAATCAATCTTTGCTGTCAGATATATTCGTGATTTTATCTAAAACCTCAGCTTTTTCGTCTTTGGAAAGAGTTCTGAAAATAAGTAGGAGTTTCTGTTCTTCTTTGGTTAAAGAGTAGATAGGGTTAGGCGAGTTTGAATCAGTATCGCGTAATACCAGATCGGTGTTGTCATTGGGTAAAAGTGTATTGACATCTACACAAAAAATCTGAGCAAGCTTTACTAAGGTAGTGAGGTTAGGTTCGGAACGACCACTCTCATAGTATGTGTAAGTAGTGCGGTCAATACCCAGACTATCAGCAATCTGCTGTTGTGAGAGTCCGCAGTTTTTTCGGCAGAATCTTAGCTTGTTGCCAGTTTCGTTGTTGATAAACTTACTCATACTATACCTCCGTTTTCCTATCTACGATGACATTATAAATAGAAAAAAATGCACTTTCAAGAAACCGTGACAAACTGTCACATTTTTTTCAAAAAATGCTATTTCAAGCTTATAAAACTTGAAAAATCATATGTAAAGGTATATAATTGTGAAGTCATATTTTGCTGGAGTAGCTCAGTCGGTAGAGCAGCTGATTCGTAATCAGCAGGTCGCGCGTTCAAGTCGCGTCTTCAGCTCCAAAAGGAAGCGCCGATCGCTCGAACCTTTTAAATCTCAATGTGATCGAAATCACGCGATAAGAATCAAAGATGAGAAAATCTTGATTATAGCGTAGATAGAGGAACAGAAGAGATTTAGAAGAGATGAGAGAGCGAAAAAGGCGTGACAGTAAGCAGAGCATAAAGATTGCTCTGCTTTTTTTAGTTTTAAAGCGACCTGCTGACGGGGTCCCAAAAAAGGTAAAGCTTTTTGCAAAGAGGAGGAGCAAATAAAAAGATAGAGATTCTGCGAGAAGCAGAATAGAATATGCTGTGATGATGTTTATAGACTATGTGAACGCTGCCGTTTAGTAACTTTGTTCATTTTTTGAGGTCTTAAATTATCAGGTGTTTTGTGAACTTTGCCTATGACATTTTTATTCCCAAAATGATATAATTTTATCAAAGAAATTTTCACGGAGGATAATATGTTTGCGGTTGGAGATACAGTGATTTACGGATCAGTCGGTGTGTGTAAAATTTCAGACATCACTGAGAATAAGCTTACCGGTGTTGTGCGTAAGTATTATGTTCTCAAGCAGATTGATTCGTATGAATCCGTGATTTACGTTCCCGTTGATAACGAAAAACTCACTTCTCGTATGAGGTGTGTTCCT
>JAFVVB010000056.1 GCA_017502425.1 Ruminococcus sp.
TCGCGTATGAACTGACTAAGCTCATCCATGGTGAGGAAGAGGCATTAAAAGCTCAGGAGGGTGCTAGTGCACTTTTCTCAAAGGGTGTAGATACCGATAATATGCCTACTACTGCTTTATCTGATGCTGATTTTACCGATGATGCTATTTCTGTTCTTGATTTACTTACTAAATGCGGTCTTATTGGCTCAAAAGGCGAGGGTAAACGTCTTATTCAGCAGGGTGGTATTTCTGTTGACGATGCTAAAGTTACCGATATGTTTGCTACTATTGCTAAATCTCAGTTTGAGAAAGGCTACGTTGTAGTTAAAAAAGGTAAAAAAGTTCATCACAAAGCAACTCTTTAAAATTTTAATATAAATAGGGGGCAATTATGAAAAAGTTTTTTTCTGAATTCAGAGACTTCATTATGCGTGGTAACGTGGTTGACCTAGCTGTTGCGGTTATCGTAGGCGGAGCATTTCAGGCTATCGTTAATTCCTTTATTAATGATCTTGTAATGCCGTTTATCGGTCTTATCACCGGAGGCATCAACTTCGCTGATCAGTTCATTGTGCTTAAAGTGCCTGAGGGAGTTGATTTAGCTGCTGTTGAGGCTGCTAAGACATCTGCTGATGCCACAGCACTCGGAGCTACTGTATGGGCATACGGTGCATTTATCACCGCTGTGATTAACTTCGTTATTATGGCTTTCGTTATTTTCCTGATGGTTAAAGCTATCAACAAAGCTCAGTCTATCGGCAAGAAAGAGGAAGAAGTTACTACTAAAAAATGTCCTTTCTGTTGTACTGAAATTGATATCAAAGCTACTCGTTGTCCACACTGTACTTCAGAGCTTGAATAATTTATTACATAATAAAACTCCGGAATGTATGTTCCGGAGTTTTTGTTTACGGTAAAAGAAAAAGCAGAAGCGTTATGCTTCTGCTTTTGTTCTAATTAGAAGTATTTGCCTGATGTTTTTTTGCCGAGCTTCTTTTTCTCAATTGTGTGTACAACGATGAAAGCGATGCTCATGATGATAATCATAACAGCAAGCCAGAAGATAAACTGGAAGTTGTTGCCGTTAGCGTCAGATTCAAAACTCATTGTATCTGAGAAACCTGCTAATGCTTTTTCTGAAAGTTTGTTTGTTTCTAATGTAACTTCAGTAGCAGGTGTATTAGTTGTGTTTGCTTTGCTTACAGAAGCGTTTGCGTTTGCTCTCTGTGCTGATTCAGGAAGCTCAGAATTAACAACTTCGAGTTCTTCAGCAGGGGAGGCAGGTATTGGGTTTTTAGCAGCTGTGTTTGAGTAGAGCACCTTTAAAGTAAACTCATCAGCTACACCTGACTGAGTGATGCCGTTAGCACCCTGGAAAACTTTCACAGCACTTTCTGTCTGTGTGCCGAAAGAACCGTCAGCTGTACCTTCGTAGTAACCGAGGTCAGATAAACGTTTCTGGAATTTTGCGATTTCTTCGTGATAGTCACCCTTAGAGAATGAAGTAGGGGTTTCTTCCTTAACTTCTTCGGTAGTTTCAGTAGCTGTCTGTGACTGCTCATCTTCGCCATTAATAGATTCGAGCTGCTGTGCAGGTTTGTTCTGAGCACTTGTCACAGCTGTATCTTCATCAGATTTATTGTTATTAACTTCTAAGCTTACTTCCTCTTTAGGCTCATATTTTGGAGCATCATCAGCGTAGAGCTTGTTGATATCATTACCAGCAATACCGTCTACATAAAGACCAGCCTGCTCCTGGAAGAGCTTGAATGCTTTTTCTGTACCTTCACCAAAGCTACCATCGATTACACCGTTGTAGTAGCCGAGCTCTGAGAGTCTCTGCTGGAGCTTGATTACTCTGTCGCCGGTTGAACCTTTCTTCAGGCTTGTGCTTGAAGATGATGAGGTAGAAGATGATGTAGAAGTAGATGGTGCAACAGAACCGTTGCTTGAACATTTACCGCTAGCAGAGAATGTGTAAGAAACACCATTAATAGTTTTAGTAGTATTTACAACATACTGACCATTTTCATAGTAGTATTTAGAACCGTTGAAGTTTACCCATCCGTTAGTAGGGTAGGAGACACCAGGAACTTTGAAGTATTTTGTCCAGCCGTGTGTGTAAACTGATTCGTAGCATACGCCCCACTGTGAGCCTCTTGCGTCAACAGCCATACCGTCGCCAACGTAAACACCTACGTGACCAGGTTTCCAAAGACCTAAACCGTGAATTCTAGGAACACCGCTTGAGATTGAACCTGTGTAGTTAGAGTTGTATAGCTGTGCGTCACCTGTACGCTGACCGCCTGCATATGAATAGATAAGACCTGAGCAGTCAACTGCGCCTGCGCTTGAACCACCATATACATAACTCCATTTAGAATAGTATGCGTTGAGTGCCCACTCAGCAAGACCTGTACCTGTACCGCCTGCATTAGAAGAGAGGGTACTCATAGCACAGATGCCGACGAGTAATGCGACAACAATCATAATTGAAAGAATTCTCTTAATATTTTTCATAAAAACTAAACCTCCAATGTTCAGAACGCACTTTCAGAGTGTGTTTTGAACGTTTGACAAAGTGTTTGATTTGAATAACTTGGTAACAAATTTGTCATTATTATATCAAAGAATTATTTTGACTGCAAGGTTTTTGTGTGAAATATTGTGTAAATGCTAATAAAATTCAATATTTATTCATAATTGTGTACAAAAAGTACAAAAAATGTTCACAATTCGGCTGGTTACAGCTTGTAACTAATTATTTTCTTAAAAGAAAAATATGCCAAGTGAGATAAGTTTTAACCATCTTTTTAGTGCTTATGAAGAATTTTTTACAAGAATTATAACACGAATAATATTCTATTGAGGAAAATAAAAGAAAAAACAGCCCTCAATTAATAAGGGCTGTTAA